>JALWDV010000359.1 GCA_027036755.1 Anaerolineae bacterium | reverse complement strand
GAGGGAGGTTTCCACCATCGTACGGGATCACCGGGGCAAGCCGTTGATCCCGGGCAGTAGCCTGCGCGGGGTGATGCGGCATTGGCTGTTCCACATTCTGCGGGGCATCCGGCCCGATTGGGGGGCCATGCCCGACCGAAGCGACTTGCTGGCCGAGCCGCAATCCCGGCAGATCGAGGCCATCCGCCGGGAATTCAGTTGGCTGGAATTGCTCTTTGGCGCCACCATGAACGCGGGGAAGATCGAGGTCTGGGATGCGGTTTGCCTGACCGACCACCTGGAAGGTCCCGAGGACAACCTGGTGGGGTGGGACCCGGCCCGACTGACCTACATGGATACCTCGGTGGCCATTGACCCGGAGACGGGGACGGCCATGGACAAACTGCTCTACAAGGCGGATGTGGCGCCGCCGGGCGTGCGTTTTCGGCTCACCATCACGGGGCAGAATCTTGCGGATGAGGAGCTGGGGCTGGTGCTGCTGGCCCTGAAGGGCTTCAATTCGCAGATCTACCCCATCCGGGTGGGAGCCCGCGGGGCCCGAGGCTATGGCCTCATGCGGTTCGAGATGGGGGATGTCTATTATCTGGATCGAGAAAGCGCGACATCCTGGCTGGAAGGCATGCTGCAAGGGCTGGACGCGCCCCATGAGAACGAGGCCGGCTATTTCGCACTGCCCCGGTTGGATGACGCGGCCCAGGCGGATTTGATTCAACGAGCCAAGGCGGCTCTACTGACCCATCAGGAGGCGCGGTCTCATGTTTGATCCCAGGATATTTGCCCAAGGCATTTACGGCGTGTTGCGGGTGGATTGGCTGTTGCGCTGCGAAACGCCCCTGAGCATCCGCAATGGCCTGGCCCTGCAATATACGGAAGGCAATAATGAAACGGAACGCGATGGAAAAAAGAAAGGCAGTGAAAAAAAAGAACGGGGCCAGAATTTGCGCATGCGTTGGGGAGGCCCCGGCGAGCACGAGGTGGCAGCGCTGCACTATGGCCCGCGCGTCCAGGGTGACCGGGTCACCTTCATCCATTTCGTGCCCGGCAGCAGCGTGCGGGGCGCGCTGCGGGGCTGGACCCTGCGGCATCTGGTGCAGCGGGAGGGGCTGGCCGGCCTGACGCCGCCCCCCAAGGGAGACGAAGAGGCCACGGCGGCTTATCTGGCCGCGCTGGATCGGGCTCTGGATGCTGGTTTTCGGTCCTATGATCTGCTGTTTTCATTGTTCGGCCAGGTGGCGGATAGCCGCACCGAGGGGCGTCGCCTGGAGGCCAACGCGGGGCGATTGCAGGTGAATGTGCAGCCCTTCGCGGGGGCGAATTTGCGAGCCATCGACAGCAGCGGCGCCCGCATGGAGGTGGAAGGCGGCCCGGACAATGTGCGGCGGCACATGGCTGTGCGCGGTCCGTTGGATCGCTTGACTCAGGCCGCGAAAGAGGGGGGCCTGCATCACTTTTTGGAATTCAGTAGGGGCGAACGGTTCCGCGTGCAATTGCGCATCAGCAATCCGACGCCGCAGGATCTGGGGTTGATCTCCCTGTGGCGACGGGAGATGAACACAGGGCTGCTCCGTTTCGGCTCCCTGGCCAGCATCGGGCGAGGCCGGGTGTCGGTGCAGGAGGAAACGTATGACCTGTGGTTGAGCCCCCACGCGCCCGTCTTCGCCGAGCTCGACCGTTCCCCCGCGGCGGACGCGGAGGAGGCGCTCACGGGCCTGTGGGAGCATGTCCGCCTTTCCGCAGAGCAACTGGCCTCATTCGAATCCTCCCTTGAGCATTTTCTGACAGGAGGCGATCATGTCTCACAATCCTAATCCCTTTGATTTCGTGCCATTGCCGCCAAAACCGATGATCTACGAGCGCAGCTATCTGGACCGACGCGGCGCTCCAGTCAGCGGTTATGCTGATGTGGAAATAAAAGCTCTGACGCCCGTGCACGTGGTGGGCGCCTTATCTCGCGACAAGGACGCCACAGCCAGCCATAGCGCCATGTATCGCCAGGATGGTTCGCCCATGATCCCCGCGGCCAGCATTCGCGGCATGCTGAGAGCTTTTTTGGAAGCTCTGACCGGGGGATGGCTCTCTCAAGTCAATGAAACTTATCCCAAGGAAGAAAAGAAACGTCATATAGGATTCAGTCTGTTTGAAGAATATATCGATTATCGCGGCCGAAGGACTCCTCCAGCGGTCAATGTTGCTTTTCGCCCGCCCCAAAAGGATGCCGACAGGCTCGATATCCCTTCATACCTTTTCGGCATTGTCACTGAACCTGAGGATAAGAATACGACGCCACTGATCCGCAAGGGGCGAATCTGGATCGAAGACGCTATCATACGAAGCGAGGATATCGTAAGCGACGTCTATTGGGTTCCAGATATTGATAGCGAAAGCGCTTTTATGGGCGGCGCTAACCCCAGAGCCTCCAACTGGTGGTATTTCAAGCCTGCAGAAGTGCGAAAACGGGAAGCGAAATTAAAGCATGGAGGAACCGCCTATACGGCCGAGTTTATCGGGCATAAATTGCGAGGGCGCAAGTTCTATTTCCACCAGGATCCAGTGAAGGCTACGGCGTTCTATCAACCAGACTCCCATTGGGAATACCCTGATGGTTTTCGTCCCATCTGGTTGGAGTGTATGAACCCGGGGGCTGTCACGCAAACGTTCCGTATTTATGTGGACCGGGTTCCCATGCTGCTTCTCATCCTGTTGGAATTGGCCCTCACACCGGGAAACATACGCCACAAGCTGGGCTACGGGAAGGCTTATGGCTATGGCTCTGTGGAATTCCAGGTAAAGAGCTGGCATCTGCGTACGGATAAACCTGGTGTCATTCCTGCCGGACTTCAGCAATTCCAATATAACTTCAAGAGCTGGCAGGATGGCCGCCTGGACCAGTTGGGCGTCCGTTCTTTCATCGATGAACGAGCTTTGACCTGGTTGGCGCGCATTGGCGGCTGGGAGGATGAATTTCCTTTCATTTTTACCTATCCGCCTTTTACTGGAGGAAACTTTAGACATGCAGTGAAGTGGCGCCAGTTCAAACGTCAGGTTGAAAATAGGATGCGTATTTCCGATGTTATGAAAGTCGATTCCAGTGAGGCAAGGCAGATTGCCAAAGCATTATGGCATATCAAAAAGCCCATCCATTTCCGCTACTATCAAGAGCGGGCGAATGGGTGGGAGATCATCAAGGCGAGGAAGCCGTAAGGAGGCCCCATGAACAATATCTACCAACGCCAACAAGAGGATCATTTCGTGCGGATGCTCGCGGCCGCGCGGCAGTTTTACGCGGAGGAAAAGCGCTGGAATTTGATATGGACCGTCGTCAGTCTGATCGTCGCGGTGTTGGGCACGGGCGCCATCGCCCTGCATCGTCAGTTCAATGCCATTGTGGTGCTGGCCGCGATGGTGGTGGCCGTGTTGGAGATTCGGGTGCTGCCCCTCATCCAGAAAAAACGGGAAAAGGCGGCTCGCATCCAGGAAGCGTATGACCATGAGCTGCTGGAGCTGACCGACGACGCCACCATCCCCGAGCCCCCCAGCCCCGAAATCATCAATGCCGCGGCGCAACGCTATCTGAACCATGCGCCAGAGAAGGACATTCGAGGAACGCGTCTTTGGTATCCCAAAATCGTTCAGGGCAAGCCCTTGAGCGTGGCCCGATTCGTTTGCCAGAAGGAGAATCTGTGGTGGGATGGCGTCTTGCGCAACACCTATGCTTATTCCATTTGGGCCGCGGTGGGGGTGATTGCGGTGCTGCTCATTGCGGCGGGACTTTATTTTCAGTGGTCCCTCCCTCTCTTTCTCACCGGGCCATTTCTGTTGTTCTTCCCGGTCCTGGCGGCAGGATGGCGCAATGGCCAGAGTCACCGCCGCGCCGCGGCGCGCCTGGAGGAGCTGAACGCCATCGCGGATGACTTTTTGCAGGCAGCCAAAAAGGGGGAGCTGGATGAGGTCACGTTGA
>JALWDV010000358.1 GCA_027036755.1 Anaerolineae bacterium | reverse complement strand
CGTAACTACTAAGGTCGCCACCCGAAAACCACCAAGAACACTAAGACACAAAGGCACAAAGGGGAATTTATACATTTTTTCTTCGTGTTCTTAGTGCCTTTGTGCCCTTTGTGGTTTGTTAAGCGGGGTACGTTAGCAGTTACGTGGATTCTAAAATTGGAATTGCTGCATCGCCGCGGGCGGGCCCGCCGCGTCATGGTCGCCACAACTCCCATTCATCCTGCTGATTCAGCACATAGGCGTCGCCCTTCTCGTCCCAATGGATGAGCACGCCCAGGCGGGCGATGAGCGCCGCCCGGGTGCGGGCCACCTTCTCATCGGTGTTGGAGCGCTTGAGATCCCAGGCGTTGTAGATCTGCCCGTTCACCCGGCTGATGGTGCGCTTGTCGCGAAAGCCCAGCCGGGCCGCGATCTGTTCATTGGTCAGGCCCAGAGCCAACATGCGGGCCACCTGCTGCTCGTTAGGCTCCAGCAGCGTCATGGGATCATTGGCGTCCTTGCGCTGCACCTCTTGCACGCGATCCGCGATGTCGGGATCGATGAAACTGCGCCCGCTCACCGCGTCTCTGAACAACGGCGCCAGCATATCGGGCAACAGATAATTGGATTTGCGCACGTATGCGAAATGGGTGAGGATGCCCGAACGCCGGAACTGGCGATAATAATCGTCATCATCCTGGATGGAGTAGAAGACCACGGGCATCCGGGGAAACTCCCGGCGAATGGCGACAGCGGCCTCGATGCCGTTCATTGCGCCCGCAAGCTGAACGTCCATGAGGATGGCGTCGGGCGGCTGGCGCAGGCACAGCTCCAGGGCCTCTTCGCCGCTCTCGCACGAAGCGATAACCTGCACCTGGCCGGTGGCGTCGAGGCCGCGGCGCAGGGCCGGACGCAGGCGCGGATTGTCTTCCACGAGAAGGATTCGCAAGGGTTGAGGGGACATGGCTTCATTGTGCTTCAACGTGGATGTTTCGTCAAGCACCTGAGTGCGCGAAATCGGGCATTCAGGCCGTTGAAACCTGACGAAAAAAGACGTAGGCTGGGATCGAACGAGCGCCGGGGCGGAGAGATCGCCTCTGCGCCCCGAAAGTTCACAAATTAAATCGGTCACAGTGGCGTTTGCCACGTCCGCCCGGCGATGAAGTCGCCTACAGGTGCGACGCACTTACCACTGTTTCAAGTGCGTCGTAACTGCTAAGGTAGTCTGTCTGTTTTCGGTGGCTTGGCTTCTGCTGCGGCAGGCCCCTCTCAGTCCCCCCC
>JALWDV010000357.1 GCA_027036755.1 Anaerolineae bacterium | reverse complement strand
GCCAATGTCTTGCTCAGAATCACCAATTGCCAAATGGTCAGCACGATGCTCCCGACCACCATCCAGATACCCACAGCGATCATAATAAACAGAAACGCCGAATTTTGGGACAAGATCGCATCAGCGCGGGGCGTGGCGCTCGTAAAGGACTCACCACGGAATAAAAGGATGTAGGGGAGGAAAAATATCCCACCTGCGATAACAGGGAGAAGAGACCATGCATAAGCAGCACGCACCCCATCGAACGTGCCGCCTCCTTCCAATTTGCGCCCTACCCACCACAGGATCGCACTTCCCACATACAAATTCAACAAGCCTCCCACGAGGCTTCCCACTATCAGCACCAATAACAACACCCCATACCACGGAAATAGATCGCCCAGGCTTCGATTGATGGCGCTGTCCAACCCTTGGACAAGCCCATACAACACGGCCAACAGGTGCACACGATAAGCAGGATCCGTATCAACAATATAGCGAATGGTCGCCCGCGGCCGGAACCAGATGGATAGCCAGGGGTTGAGGGGTTGGCTTGCCTGCGTCTCCATCTCTCACCAATGCCTCACCGATCACCGCCAGCGAAGGCCGATCTCACCGCGGGCTCATGGGCATGATCACATGCACATACGCTTCCTCGCCCGCGCCCACCGGGCGGAAGACGCCGGGCCGGGTGGCGGAGATGGCCTCGAAGGCCACCTGTGGCGTGTCGATGACCGAGAGCACGTCGATCATGTATTTGGCGTTGAAGGTCGCCGACATGGCGTCCCCCTCGATCATGGCGTCGATCTCGGAGACGTTATCGCCCAGCTCGGCGCTGGTGGCGGTGAGAACGACCTTGCCCGGATCTCCGGGCTCCAAGGTCACCTTGACCGACCCCGCTGAATCCTTGGCGAAGAGATACGCCACCTTCATGGCGTTGAGAAACTCGCCCGTATCCAGAATGGCGCGCGTGTTGTAGGAATTGGGGATGATCTTCTTGTAGTCGGGGAAATTGGCCTCGATGAGCTGGCTCACCAGATCCACGCCCGGCAGATGGAACATCACCTGATTGCGGGCCTCGGTGAAGATGACCTCCACGCCGTCATCCTGCCCCAGGTCCACAGCGTTGATGATGCGGGAAAGCTCGCTCAGCGCCCGGGCGGGAATGATCACCCCGATGGAGGCCGAGACGGGCTCTTCGAGGATGGTGGTGCGCACAGCCAGCCGAAAACCATCAGTCGCGGCCATGGTGAGCTGATCGCCCTCCAGCCGAGTGAACACGCCCGTAAACGTCGGGCGACTGTCATCTCTGGACGCGGCGAAAGCCACCTGATCGATCATGCTGCGCAGCTTGCCCGGCTCCACCTCCACGCTGGGCGAATCGAGATCGCCCTGATAAGTGGGGATGATCGGAAACTCGGTGGCGTCGATCCCCTTGATATTCGCCTCGTAATGAGCGCAATGCAGATGCAACGTCTGCGTTCTGGTTTGCAATTCCATGTCGATGCGATCGTTGGGCAGCGAATTGACGAAATCGCTCAGCAACCGGGCGGGCACAGTGATCTGTCCTTCATCCTCGATCATCGCCCCCACCCAACAATTGATGGCGATCTCCATGTCCATCGCCGACAACTTCAACTGTGAATTATCCGTCTCCAGCAAGATGTTATTCAGCACAGGCAACGTGCTGCGGCTGGCCACGGCACGCCCGACGATGGAAAGGCCCTTGGCAAGGTTTTCTTGTAATACCGAAACGCGCACGAAACGACCTCCAGAAAAATAATAATGACTTCGAAACGCAGGGGCAAAACGTTGTTCTGCGTTGAGAAAAGAACGATTTTGAAAAGTATACCAGAATTGTATCGTAACGCGAAAAATGATCATAAGCCCGCAACAATTCATCCCACGAGATGAATCCCGGGCCGACTGGCTGATTTTGCGGCCAAAACACTTCTTTGAAAATTCTTATTAAATTGTATCCTCGCACTAATGAGCTAAAACATCCAGTTCGATATGATATTTTGTGTTGGCGCGTTTTTGAAACACTATTTGTAGGCGAGCTCCGGGCGGAGTTTTTTTGCACAACGCCTGTGCTTTACGATAAGGCCTCCTGCCAATTTACGCGCACTCCCCCCAACGAGCTTGCCACCCCCTATGCTTTCTGATAGCATAGACCCAGCAGACAGGGAATGGAAAAAACGTCGCCTATGAGGATTGCAGGCATTTGGCGATGCTTGACTTCCCCCCGATCCTCCCACAGGCCCTGATGGGGCTATGTCTGCACACATCACCTCTCCCCCAGCATCCCCTAACCAGGTGAGAACAATCGATGGCAGGTTGATGGAGCACCCGGGAATATCCCTTCGCGGAATCTATTCCCGAGAGTGAAGCGTCTTCGCGCGTGCTTCGCCCTGCCATCCACACTCAGCTCGACAACTCGAGGACGTTTATGGAGCGCCTGATGAATCCAGAAAGGGTATGGCAAGCCACCCTGGGCGAGCTTGAACTCGCCTTACAACGCCCGGTTTTCGAAAATTGGCTCAAAGACACCCGTCTTGCTGCCTATGAGGACGGCGTTTATATCATCGCAGTCAAATCAGCATTCGCCCAGGAATGGCTCGATCAACGGCTGAAGGGCATGATCAAGCGGCGGCTGGAGCGCCTGAGCAACCGCTCGGTGGATATCAACTTTGTCGTGCGGCCCGAGCTGTTCCTGCCCAATCAGACCCCCGCCATGCCCGAAACATCCCTTCTCAGCGCCTCCCAAACCACCGCCCCCCCAGGACGATTCCAACGCCCCGTGGGCCTGTCGGAATCCAATCTGCAAATGGATCGCACCTTCGATAACTTCATCGTAGGAGACGGCAACCGATTCGCCTACGCGGCCTGCCAGGCCGTAGCCCAAAATCCTGGCGCAGCCTACAATCCCCTCTTCCTCTATGGCGGCGTTGGTCTGGGCAAAACCCACCTGCTGCACGCCATCGGCAATCTCACCGCCCAGGAAGGCTACAACGTCCGCTACGTCACCACCGAAACCTTCACCAATGAGATGATCGAAGCCATCCGCACCCACACCAATATGGCCTTCCGCCAGACCTATCGCAATGTGGATGTGCTGCTCATCGATGATATTCAGTTCCTACAGGGCAAAGAAAGCACGCAAAACGAATTCTTCCACACCTTCAACACCCTGACAGCCGCCAACAAGCAAGTCGTCATCGCCAGCGACCGGCCTTTGCATCTGCTCACCAAACTGGAAGACCGTCTGCTTTCACGCTTCAGCGGCGGCCTCACGGTGGATCTCTCCCCGCCCGATCTCGAGCACCGCATCGCCATCCTTCACGCCAAAGCCTACGAAAAAGGCGTGGTCATTCCCGAAGAGGTGGTGCGTTACATCGCTGAACACTTTAGCGACAACGTGCGCGAATTGCAAGGGGCGCTCAACCGCGTCATCGCCTACGCCCAACTGCATCACCAGCCCCTCACCCTCTCTTTGGCGCAAAAAATCCTGGAGCCGCAACTGCGCCCCATCGATCATAGCCCCGAAGCGATACTGGAAGCCGTGGCCCAGGAATTCAACATCACCGTCAGCGAACTCAAAGGCCCGCGGCGCATGCGTCGCATCTCCGTCCCCCGACAAATGGCCATGTATCTCCTTCGCGACCTCTCTCAGCTCTCCTTTCCCCAGATCGGAGAACTGCTTGGCGGTCGCGACCACACCACAGTCATGCATGGCGCCACAAAAATCGAAAAAGGCCTCCAAGAGGATACGCAAATCCGGGAGAAATTGGAGCGCGTCCGGGTAAGACTCAAGCACTAACCCCCGCCCATTCATCTGCGAAGGAGGATATGTCTCTGGCATATTCTCCTGTTTGCGCGCGCAAAATTGTGGATAACTCACCATTTTCTGGGGAAAAGATCGGCCACCTGTGGAAAAGTTCGCCGTTTCGGGCCCATACCCCCCTCGAAAACACACGATGCAAAA
>JALWDV010000356.1 GCA_027036755.1 Anaerolineae bacterium | reverse complement strand
GCTGCCAAGATTCCCCAAGATTCTAAATACTCAGCGACCCTCTTCTTGTATCCATTTATAATTGTTGTAATTTTCATGATAAATGCGCAGTTGATAAATGCATCGAAACGTTTAGTTGTGCTGGTATGTGGTCCTGAACAAAATGCTAAGTTAATTTATTTTGTGCAATGAACGGACAAATGAACAAACAAATACTCATAGGAGCACACCAAAGTCAAATGTCAGATGTCGTTATTCATCGATATTATTCTGTTGTTGCAGTAATTTGACAAAGCTTGCTGTTAGAATGCGTCAGCACTTGATATATCACCAAGAAAGGGGACTTAGTAACACGGTGTCCAATGATCGTCTAGAGAGAGGAAAGAGAAACATCGAGACAATGTACTGAGTGAACTCTACATAATAACACTATTGTACTCGGTGCTGTACTTGGTTATCACTAGAAATATGATAAACAATATTTGATAGGGGGTGCTACTTTTCAGTGTAGGGGGTAAACTAAATTTGTATTTACTGCTCAAGGGTTTCGCATATTGATTTAGTTAAATAAATAGAAAATTATTTTGTTTATTGTTTTGCTTACTCAGTCTGAATTTATGCTGTTTTCATAACACTTTTCATCTTGGTTGCATAACTGAAAATAATAAAATGTTTTGTTTCAGTTGATGTTTTCTGCGGTACAATATTTGTATTCCACCCATGCTAAATATCTGATTGATCAAAGTGTGAGTTGTAGATGTTGGTTGCTATTAACTGCATCAATAATGATCTTTTCTTTCTCTTTGTAGTCACGTTTCTGTTCGAATCTTCGCTTACACCAGTCAGTCCATGAGACTGTTACGTATATTGCCAAGAATGAAGTTGATCCCTATATTGTATCTGGGTAAGTAGCCACACTTACATTAATCAAGTGAGTAATAAAATAGATTTGTAGCAAAATTGTAATCACAATGATGAGAAAACAAACGCAGGTTTCCTTGAAGGAGAATGTTTAATACAGTGGCCTGCCTGAGGTTGATGTGGTCACATTTCATAGTGGATTTATGTATATGTATCTTTTAGCAACATTTAATATCCAATAATTAACCCTTTCATCCAGGCATTGTAAATCTGGTCCGGCACCAAGTCAACTAATATCGGTGCAAAGGATAGCTTTGCTCAGTGAGCGCCATACATCCAGTCTGCTGGAGATACTGGCACAGACAAAAACCGATACCAGGTGAGAGTTTGCAACTGACAAGAACATAGTCATCAATAATAAT
>JALWDV010000355.1 GCA_027036755.1 Anaerolineae bacterium | reverse complement strand
GTCAAACGTCAAAAAGAGCCTGTTTCGCCACGTTTTGACGTTTGACGCTTTACGTTTGACGTGCTTTGCCAGGCGTTGACCCTATTGAAATTGTAAAGCTGATGGAAGGACGATCTGAACCATGCCGGGCATTGGCTTTGACAACATGCAAGCCGCATTGATATGATGAGCTCAATCGTTTCTCCCGTTTTCTGACCGGCGTATTTTTCAAGTCTGAATTCACAGCTTTCCTGAAAAAAGGCCACGAAGACACGAAGATACGAAGGCGCGAAGGGAAAAGATAAGGTTCGGAGAGGATTTTCTCCGTGCCCCCCTATTTTTTCTCTGTGTCCTCCGTGTTGAGAAGCCTTTTTGCAGTGCATCCATTCATGAACATCCAGGACCGTTGTCTGAAGGCCATTCGGGCATTCCATGAAGAGCTGCGCGTTCGGGGGGAAGGGGAGCTGTCCGAAGATGATGTCCGGGCGCTATGCGAGCGTATGCTTCCCCATCTGGCTGAGGAGATGAAGGAGAAAAAGATTCGGGAGGTGCTTGCCAATTACTTTGCAGAAGGCACGATGGTGGAAGCCATGTTGGATCCCCTGGATCCGGATCATGGCATGTATTGGAGCGAATTTTATTTATGGTGCCAGAGTGTCAGCGCCACGTTGATCCCGGACGCGTCGGAACGGGATGATTTTCTTCAGGATCTCTTTTTTCATTTTCAGCGCAAGCTCGACAAATATCATTTTCAGAAACCTCTCCAAAACTGGGCTTTCGCTGTGATTCGAAATTTCCTCCGGGATCGGTATCGGCGACAGCAGCGACGAAAAACGATTTCCCTCGACGATTTCCAGGAATCCCTCCCCACCGCCCGGCCATCGGCCCAAGACCTGGTAGAGCAAAAGGTACGGGCCGCGCTTTTGGAAAGGATGCTGGAGAAGCTGATTTCGGATCGTGATCTGCTTATCTTGCGGCTGACTCTGCAAAAAGGCGAGGGCGGGAAAAAGATGACGGATACGGATATTGCTCGGGAGGTGGGACTCAAACCCGGCAGCGTTTCCAAAACCCGACGCCGCATCCTGGCACGATTGCGCAACGATCCCGACTTGCGCGCGTTGGTGGCCGCCTTGTTTGGGGAAGACTATTTGCAGGATGAGGGGGAATGATGTCAGAAAAACGTGTTCCAGAGCGTATTGTTAGTAAAAGGAAAATAACATGAAAGCGAGAAAAGCATCTCACGATCGTTATTTGCGCATCCTCTGGCGATACGTCCTCGGCGAAAGCGTCGACATGAACGCATTGGCGGAGGCGAAAGCGCATCTTGTATCTTGCCCCGACTGTTGGCGCACCTGGATGGCGTCCCTGGCGGAGCTGGCTCCCTCGGCCTGGGAACAGTTTCTGATGGAATCCACCACGTCCTTTCCCCAAGGCCCGACCTTTGCCCAGGCCCGCCAGCAGGCGAGACAGGCATCCGTTCGGGCTCAGAAAGGCCTCTGGCAACAAGGACGCGCCTATCTTGCTCGCCTTTCGCCGGAAAAGCGCGTGCGGGAACTGCTGATCTCCCTCGATTTAGGGCTATGGCCCGCTTCCCCAGCCATGGCGCATCGCAGCCTGGGCGAGGAGGCGCCCAGCGGTCAGGCCCTGACCATCGATCATCTCCCGGGCCTGGAAGCGACCGTGCACGTCACCCCCGCGGCCGATGATCCCCAATTCGCCACGATTACCGTGGAAGTGAGCATGCCCCAGCGCTTTCCCGATTTCAGCGGCGCTCGCGTGCAGTTGGTGTTGACCGACAGGCGCGTGGAAAAGATCACCGGGGTCTCGGGCGCGGTGACCTTCGCCCGCATTCCCTATGCTCAGCTTCCTGACGCCCGCGTGCACATCATGCCTCCTGATGGCGAGTTAGATCAGTAGTCAGTGTTCAGTATTCAGTGTTCAGCGATGGTTGCCCTGCACAAAGATTGCTCACCGCTGAGAACGCAGAGGACGCAGAGTTAAAAGAAAAGATTGCCGTGCAGGATGAACGCAGCCCAAAAGTAAGGATGATCCAGAGGATGTTCAGGAAGCTGGCCCTGCCACATTTGCGTCAACCGCGCGATCTCCTCGGCCCATTGCCCGGCATCGCCCCCCAGGGCCCGATAGCGTTGGGCCATGTCCTGTAAAGTCCATCCACGCAGCGCTCGTTTGGCCTGCATCAACGCCCGGGCCGCAGAGGCGTCCTGCAGAAATTGATGGAACGCATCCATTAGCAGCAGCGTGGCCAAATCGTCCACCTGCCATAAGCTCACCAGCACCCCGTCCGCGCCAGCATACATCCACGCCCGCACCAGACCGACCACCTCTTCCCCCCGGCGCACCTGACCCCGCCCCGTCTCGCACGCGCTGAGAATGACCAGCCGCTGGCGGGCAGGGGGCAACTGGAAAAGCTGGGACACTTTCGCCAACCCGTCTGCCAGTTTTACCCCCGATTCCAGAGGCTGATCCGGTCGAAACACGCCAGGACACGCCAGGTGAAGCAAGTCGCAGCGAGACCAGGCCGCGTGCAGCGCGGCCAAGGTGGCGTCCTCTCCGATCATCGATTCGCCGCCCCACCGCTCGGCCAGCGCGGAGGCCTCCAACGTGGCATGGTGGAGCGCGTCGCCATCGTACCCCAAGAAGACACGATGCCGAGATGATGACCTTTTTTCCCCGATCCAGCCTTTTTGGAGAAGAACGGTGATGCTGGGAGCCAGCGCCACCTGCGAGCCCCACGCTTCCAGCAAGAGACCTTCGGCGTCGACGGGCATGGCCGTCAGGGGCAAATGATGCAGGATGCCATACGGAATGACCCACAAAGTCCGGATGTCGGAGAGCTCTTGCGCCAGCGGTTGCAACAACAACGCTCCCAATTTGGGAAACAGCCAGGACGCGCCCAGACGCCCATCCTCCGTCAGCAGTCCGCGAGGACGCCCCCTCAAATCGAAACTGGCCCCGGACAGGGCGTGGAGCGGCATTGGCAGTTGGCGAATGGTCAATGCGTTCTTCCGAACTAGCATGGCGATAAGCGCGTCATCCGTTTCGAAATAGGCCAACACGCCCGTGTCTGCGGGCAATTGCGCCATGATGGCCTCGGCCGAGAGAGGCGATTGGGCCTCCTCCGACATGTCAGGGGTGCGGACTTCATCCTGCCTGCGGGCAAGCATCTCCACGAAGGTGCGGGCCCGGGCTCTCTCCGAAAGCGTCAGCACCTCCTGCCAGTTTCCTTGCGCCAGCGCCACGCCCGCGGCAATTTGATAAGGCCGCTGGTGGAGGGCGAAGAAATCCATGCGGGCGTCGGCAGAGGACAGCCCTGCTCGCACCGATTCCACCAGATCGATGGCGGAATGGCTCCAAACGCGAGCGTCGGATAAATGCCCCAGGCGCTTATGAGCCTGGGCCAAATGGATGCGCACATCCACCTCATCCCAAAAATGGCCCGCTACCAGGGGCAACGCCCGTTGCCATAGGTCGATGGCCCGTTGTAGATCGCCTTGGGCGTAGAAGGTTTCCGCCAGATTGTTGAGGGCCTGACCCTCTCCCCACGCATCCCCCTGGGCCCGCCGCTCCTGTCTGTACCGCTCATAACAGCGTCGGGCATCCTCCCAACGTTCCATGGCCTTGTACATCGCGCCCATTTCATTGCAGGTCGCCGCGGCCAGAGGTTCAATGTCCAGGGATTCGAACAGAGCCAGGGCCTGGCGCTCCTGCTCCTCTGCTTCTACCAGGGCCGACCGGGGCAACGCGCCGACTTCCACCCCTCGCACCAGGACCGTGCCCAGATTTTTGCGCACCTTGCCTTCGTAAACGCGGTCTCCTGCGGCTTGAAACAAGGCCAGGGCGGTGCGATAGTACTGGATGGCATCCTCCCAACGCCCGAGTTGATCGGAAAGGATGCCCAGCTCATTGTACAGACGCCCGCGCAGTTGCGGATTTCGCGTCCAACCCAGGGCGGTCAGCGCCCGAGCCTCGGC
>JALWDV010000354.1 GCA_027036755.1 Anaerolineae bacterium | reverse complement strand
GCCGGGAGGGGGGGCTTGTCACCAGGCCAAATTTGAAATTGCTGGACGTGTTTGGAGGGAATTTGACATTGTCCAACTACTTCTACTTAACGCAACAAGGCCAAAAACCACGACGACACGAAGGCGCGAAGGATGAAAAGTAAGGATTTTTTTCGTGTCTTCGTTCCTTCGAGCCTTCGTGGCAAGACATTTTCCAGGTCGAATCAGGCTACCTGAGCAGTTACGGGATAATCCACAGAAGCGAAGTCGGCTCAACTGGATCTCAGGGGGCATTGGCTTTACCAGACCCGCCGGAATGCGAATCCGGCCGGATGCTGATTCGCAATTCGCTCGGCATATCCTCGTCATCTTCGATACCCGTCCGCGCTGCTCGCACCGCCAGAGGCCGTCATGCACCTGGGTCTCGTCAGCGCCTCAGTCGGCAATGAGAACGCCCGGCGTCTCCAAAATCTCCGCGTCCGGGCCGGGGTCGGGAAAAAGCTTACGGAAGGCTTCGGCGCGGGGCAGGCCCGAGGCGTCGCGGGCTGCGTACAGATCGCGGCGGGTGAAGCCGGGCGTAAAGGGCCAGCCGCCTTCCTGCCGCCAGACTGCGCCCATCACCCCGGCCAGGGCGTCGGCAATGCGCTGACGATGCCACCACATCAGGTCCGGGGGCGGTTCATCGCCCGAAAACCAGCCGACGCCGGAGATCTCGCGAGGATCGGGAGCCAGATGGCCGCCGGCGGGCCGGGCGGCGAAGACCGCGGTCACCAGCGTGTGGTCATTCCCCACCAGCGAATACATCCCCACCAGCCGGGTGAGCGCCACCGTCAGGCCCGTCTCCTCCCGGGCCTCGCGGGCCGCGGCCCGGGCCAGACTTTCGCCCGGGTCCACATCCCCGCCCGGCAGCCCCCACACGCGAAAATCCTCCCGCTGAATGAGCAGGATGCGATCATTTTCGATGATGGCGACGGAAGCGGAGAGCAGCGTATTCATTGGTGAAACTCAGAGAAGAAGGTAGCGCACTTGGAGAAAAGGCATTATAATTCGGCCATGGACGTAAACTTGTCGCCAGAAATGTATCAATTGGCGCTTGATTTTCATCAGATCGAGGATAAAATCGGGCGTGAACTTCCGGAAAGTTATCCCATCGATATCGAATTCCCGGAAGCGTTCGCCAATACCCTCTCTAGAAAAGAAGTTTACAACAAACACCTGTTTCGTCCCAACACTTATTTGCACAAATGGTGGGCGCGGCGATGCGGCACAACCTTTCGCACAATCTTGAAACAGTTGGTGACTGATGCAGATCGGCGCGATTATTACGCTCCCGGAGGTCTGGAAGGACATACCATCCTGGATCCCATGATGGGCGGCGGAACCACGTTGCACGAAGCGATACGAATGGGGGCGCGAGTGATCGGCGTTGACATCGATCCGATCCCCGTGCTTCAGGCCCGCGCCACGCTGTCCGATCTTTCCCTTACCGAACTCACTCGCGACTTTCAAACATTTTTCGATGCGCTGCATCAGGAAGTCGGGCCTTTCTTTCAGACATCCTGTCCCCATTGCGGAACACAAGTCGATGCGCAATTCACCCTTTACGGGGTGCGCAAACGCTGTGGGTGTGGGGAAGTGGTCCAGATCGATCAATTCGACTTGCGCCACGAGGGAACGCATGTGGTGAAAATCATCCCCCAAACCTGGGAAGTGACGACCGCCCCCTCGCTTCATACTCACTCCGCCATCCAAAATCCCTCGCCGCTCATCACAAAAAAACAAACCCAATGCCCGATTTGCGGCCAAAAATATCAAGATATTTTGGATGAGCCCTACTATCGACGCTATGCCCCAATTGCTGTGGCGGGATGGTGTCCTGATGATGGTTTCTTCTTGCGTGCGCCTGCTGAAAATGATCTAGACCACATCAGTCGAGCCAACAAGCTACGGAATTCGCTGGAATTTGGCGACATCAACGATTTCAGCGTGGAGAATGGGCCAAAATCACGGGATTTGTTGCGACGTCACATCTCAAATTATCTCGACCTTTTCTCATCGCGTCAATTGCTCTATCTGCACCATGCCATTCGCATCCTGCAGCGTTTTTCTGGAGCGTCGAAACTCAACCTGGCCATGCTGCTTTCGACATCGCTGGAATTCAATGCGTTGTTATGCGGATACAAAGGTTGGGCCATGAATCGGCCTGGGGCTATCCGGCATGTTTTCGCCCATCATGCTTATAGTTTTCCTTATACAGCAGCAGAAAACAACCCCGTGAATCCACGAAAAGCTTCAGGAAACCTGCAATCGCTTTTCTCCCACCGAATTGTGCGAGGGAGACGCTGGGCAAATCTGCCAAAGGAACGATGGGTTGATGAGCATGGCCAAACGCGTATCGTAACGATCCCGGGGGAATTCGATGGCGGAGTGGAAGTGCATGATTGGCGGGAACTACAACAAACGCCCAACGCTTTCTGGGTGATGCACCGCGACGCCCGCCAGCTTCCACTGCCCGATGAGGCAATCGACTTCATCGTAACCGATCCGCCATACTATGACAGCGTCCAATACAGCGATCTCGCGGCATTTTTCCGCGTATGGCTTGCTCGTTTTTTGCCGGACGAAATGGATTGGCGCTATGATGTCTCCAGAAGTGCGGTCGCCAATGATGTGCAAGGGCGTTCTCAATTCAAGCATGTGCTGGGAGACATTTTCAAAGAAGGTCTCCGCGTATTGAAGAAAACCGGACGCCTTATTTTCACCTATCATCACTGGGACCCCAACGCCTGGGCGGAACTGACCATTATTCTCAAAAACGCAGGCTTTCACCTGGTCAATGCGTATGTTGTGTTTTCTGAAAATCCGATTTCCGTTCACATTCGAAATCTCAATGCCATCAAGCATGACACCATACTGGTATTGGCGAAAGACCCGTCTCAAAAATCGAAAGACTGGCCCCCCCTGGATGCCATCGATACCAGTGACAGCGCAGCGTTCTGCCGGGAATGCGGCGAGGCGCTGGGGTGGATGCTTGAGAGCAATATGGATGACGAAACCATTCGGACAACCTGGAAACGACTGATACGAGGAGAGAAGGCATGATCGCTTCGCGAGGGTTTCGTCCTGCTGAAATTTTCGGCTATCCCACCACCAATCAAAGCCCGGAAGCGCAGCAAGCAAGAAAAGACTTCTGGTGTCCCTTTGCCAAAAGAACCTGTCGAAAGAAAAGCCGCCTGCTCGATTATCCGTTTGGCGTGTGCTCGGTGCAGCGGAATGAGGCTTTCTACGCCGTTTGCCCCGTTCGATTCGAGGAAGAAGATTCGGCGCATCAGGTCCCCCGCGTTTTTGCTGATATCGCCATGCACTATTTTGGCGAAACGACCAATGTCATTTCCTTTGCCGAAGTGCGTTTGCCTCATGTGGGCGCGATTGATTTCGTCTTGGTGCGCCACAAACCGATGAAACCTGAAATCGATGATTTCGTCATGGTGGAATTTCAATCTGACTCGACGACGGGAACGGGCGAGCTTGTGCGTGGAATCGAAGATTTTTTTGGCGGCATCGATATTACGGAAAAAACTTACCGCTTTGGCATGAATACATACGACACCATCAAACGTTCGATGACGCAATTGCTCAACAAGGGGATTGTCTATGAAAAGTGGGGCGTCAAGGGCTATTGGGTGATTCAAGAATACCTTTATGCGAATCTGTTGAATCGGTATGGTTTCAAAATCGATGGCTATTCTCCGAATGATTCGACGAGATTTGCTCTTTACGATCTTTTCCCTGAAGACGAACGACTGAGGTTGAAGCCAATCAGGATAATCTCTACGTCGGTTGATGAAGTTTATCAAGCCATGAAACAAAATGGGTGCGTCCTTTTTCGGTTGAAGCGTTTGCCACGTCCGCCCGGCGATGAAGTCGCCGGGCTACAAAACAGCGCCGGATAAATCCGGCTAGCCCCGCAGGGGCGCTGTTTCTAGCCGGGGGA
>JALWDV010000353.1 GCA_027036755.1 Anaerolineae bacterium | reverse complement strand
CTCCCACCCCCACGCCCACGCCTCCTCCCGGCCCCGGAACCGTGACGGTGCGCATCGTCGAGAGCGGTGATGACGTTGAAGAAGATCAGTTCGGCGGCATCCTCAACACGACCAGCAGCGATCTGGAGTTGGGCGACCAGGCCGATTTCTTCGATTTCTCGATCTGGCGAGATTCCAACGGCGGCGACGGCTTCTTCGACTTCTTCGGCGTCCAGAAGGTGGGCCTGCGCTTCCAGAACGTCCAGATTCCCCAGGGCGCGACCATCACCTCGGCCTACATCGAATTCACCGTGGATGAAAGCGCGTCCGGAGACACGAACGTGACCATCCGCGGAGAGGATTCGGACGACGCCGAGCCCTTCGACATCTGGAACAGCTACGACCTCAGCAGTCGACCGCTGACCGATGCGGCAGTGGACTGGGAGATCCCCGTCTGGTCGGTGGTGGGCGAGACCCATCAATCGCCCGACATCAGCGCCGTCATACAGGAAATCGTGAACCGCTCTGGCTGGAACGCTGGGGGCAGCATGGTCTTCGCCATCGAGGGCGAGGGCCGTCGGGTGGCCGTATCCTACGACGGCGACCCCGAAGCCGCGCCTCTCTTGCATGTCACCTACACCACCCAATAACATCCCTGCGCTTCGGCCCGGGCCTGACTCTGGCTGGAATTGAAAGCGCCCCATGAAACGCCCAGCGTCGGCAGTGACAGGTTCATCTTTTGTCCTGCCGGCGCTGGTTTTTTGCAGGCCGCAACAAAAAACGCCCGAACGTTGGGCAAAACGTCCGGGCGTTGTCAGGAGGAAAGAGATGCGATGAAGCGAAGCGTTAGCTGGCTTTCACGCTGATCTTCTTGGGCTTGATCTCTTCGACCTTGGGGATGAAGAGGGTGAGCACGCCATCCTTGTAAACGGCTTCGATCTTGTTGGCGTCCACCGGCACGGGCAGCGCGATGCTGCGCTGGAACATGCCATAGCGGCGCTCGCGCAGGTGATACTTGCCTTCCTCGATGTCCTGCTCCTCTTTGATCTCGCCCTTGATGGTCAGCACGTTGTCGGTGAAGGTGATGTCCAGATCATCGGGATTGATGCCGGGAAGCGAAGCTTTGACGATGAATTTGTCCTCGGTCTCGGCCACGTCCAGCGCCAGAGCCCAGGGGCGATCTTCCCGATAGGTGGAGGAGGGAACCTCATTCAGCATTTCATTCAAAACGGCGTTGCGCCAGGCTTCCATTTCACGGGCGAAGGGGTCGCGTACTTGCATGAGTCTCATTGTTATCATCTCCTTGTGGTGATGTAGTGATTTCGGTTTCGGAGCCGGTCTTCCAACCGGCGCATCTTACGATTTTATTTAACCGCGCCAGCATAAGACCTGTATATGCCTGACATTAGCAAATAATAAGAAGATTGAAGACGCTTGCGCAAAGCAAAGGAATATGGTATACAATCCCCAGACGCTCTCACGAAGGATGACTTCATGGACGAAAATTCGCAACCTGTTTCCCTTTCAGCAGCGCCGGGCGATGTCAGCATCGGCGTGGCGCGCAAACGGTCTGTAAGCAGAGACGTCCCCGCTGCGGCAGATCAATCGCAGCCCTATCGCCACTTGCACATGCTGGGAAAGTCGCTCGAAACGGAGGGCGGGGATTCCGACCTGGACGATCCGAGCCTCTACATCAACCGAGAGCTGAGCTGGCTGGAGTTCAATCGCCGGGTGTTGGAGGAAGCGCAAGACCAGTCGCATCCTCTGCTCGAACGCGTTAAATTCCTGGCGATTTTCTCCAACAACCTGGACGAATTCTTCATGATCCGCGTTTCGGGCTTGCGCGAGCAACTGGAATCGGGAATCCTGGAGACATCGGCGGATGGGATGACGCCCGCGGAGCAACTGGTGGCCATTCGCCGCACCCTGGAGCCCATGCTCATCGAACATCGGCGGCTGTGGGAGGAGGAATTACTGCCGCAGTTGGCCGCCGCGGGCATCCGCATTCTGCCCTACGAGGGGCTCAAGAAGAAGCAGCGGCGGCTCCTGAAGCGCTATTTCCAGGATGAGATTTTTCCCACGCTGACGCCCCTGGCCTTCGATCCCGGACATCCTTTCCCCCATATCTCCAATCTCAGCCTGAATCTGGCGGTGGTGGTCTCCGATCCCGAGCACGGCGAGCGCTTCGCCCGGGTCAAAGTTCCCGACGCTTTTCCGCGGCTGCTGCGCATCCCCAGCGAAGAGCGGGCCGACATCTTCGAGGGGCTGCCTCTGACCGATGTCAAGGCGGATAATTTTGTGTGGGTGGAGGATGTCATTCGACATAATCTCGAAAATCTTTTTCCGGGCCTGGAGGTGATCGCGGCTTATCCCTTCCGGGTGACCCGAGACGCGGATATCGAGATCGAGGAGGACGAGGCAGCCGACCTGTTGGCGGCCATCGAACAGGGCGTGGAATCCCGCTTTTTTGGCAAGGTGGTGCGGCTGGAGGTGGATAGCGCCATGCCCAGGCGCATCCGCGATATTCTGGTTGACAATCTGGGATTGCAGCCGTATCAGGTTTATACGCTGGACGGGCCTGTGGGCATGGCGGATTTGCTGCAATTGATGAAGATCGAACGGCCCGATCTCAAGAACGCTCCCTACACGCCCGCCGTCCCGCCGGCGTTGACCACCGGCGAGAACATCTTCTCGGTCATCAATCGCCAGAACATCTTGCTGTATCATCCCTACGATAGTTTCTCCCCCGTGCTCGAGTTTCTGGAGGCCGCGGCCAAAGACCCCAACGTGCTGGCCATCAAGCAGACTTTGTATCGGGTGGGCAAGAATGCGCCCGTGGTCAAGGCGCTGATGAAGGCCCGGGAGAATGGCAAGCAGGTGGCGGTGTTGGTGGAGCTCAAGGCCCGCTTCGATGAGGAGAACAACATCGTCTGGGCCAGAGAGCTGGAGCGGGCGGGCGTGCATGTGGTGTACGGCCTCATCGGGCTGAAGACCCACGCCAAGCTGCTGATGGTGGTGCGCCGCGAAAATGATCGCATCGTGCGCTATCTGCATCTGAGCACCGGCAATTACAACGCGGTCACCGCCAAAATCTACACCGACACCGGCTATTTCACGGCGGATCCGGCTCTGGGCGCAGATGTGGCGGATCTGTTCAACGCGCTCACCGGATATTCTCGCAAGGATGTTTATCGCAAGCTACTGGTGGCTCCCGGGCGTATGCGCGCCGAAATCTGTCTCCGCATCGAGCGGGAGATAGCGCGGCAGAAGCGCCATGGCGATGGACACATCATCATGAAGATGAATCAGTTGGTGGATAAGAAGTGCATCAAGGCCCTGTACCGGGCCTCGCAGGCGGGCGTGAAGGTGGATTTGCAGGTGCGCGGCATCTGCTGTCTGCGGCCGGGCCTCCCCAACATCAGCGAAAACATCCGGGTGACGTCTATTGTCGGGCGATTTTTGGAGCACGCCCGGGCCTACTATTTCTACAACGGCGGCGACGAGGAGCTTTTGCTGGGCAGCGCCGACATCATGCCCCGCAACCTGGATCGCCGGGTGGAGCAGCTCTTCCCGGTGGAGGACCCCTTCATCAAGGACGCCATGAAGCAGATTCTCGATATCCACCTGCGGGATAACGTCAAGGCCCGGGAGATGCTGCCCGATGGCTCTTATCGGCGCATTCAGCCCGGGCCCGATGAGGAGTCCATCGACGCGCAGCAATGGATGCTGGAGCATCGCGGCTTCTGGCATCGTTCGGAGTAGGAGAGCCGTCATGCGTGATGCGTGATGCGTGACGACGGTAGGCTGGCTGAGGCAAAGTTCAAGACAGCGTTCGTCAGTTTTGCAGCCTTGGCCGCTGGACCTGGCCCCCACCCCGGCCCTCCCCCGCCAGTCGCTTCGCTCCTTTGCAGGGGAGGGAGCCGCTGGTTTGCAAAATTTTTTGCAGACGGAGAGGTCTTCCCCCCCGCTTGCGGGGGGGGGAGCGAGGGGGGGCC
>JALWDV010000352.1 GCA_027036755.1 Anaerolineae bacterium | reverse complement strand
CCCTGGCCCTGATTTAATCGGTAGGTTTAGACGCCAAGCTGACTTTTGTCAGTCAACCAGGCTTACATGTCTGGCCGTGGATGCTGAAGTTGCGAACATGCGACACGTCAGGATCGTGAAACGTTAAGCGTCAAACGTCATCCTGCTGTGACGATGTCATGGTTCATTGCAGGACGCTGCTTCACCGACAATCACCTGACGTTTTACGCATGACGCAGGTTGGCATGAATGGCCGACGTTGCTTCGTCAGACGTCCTATCGTCGTGGCCCGTACAGTTATTTTGCATTCCCATTATGACCGCACCCCGGAAAATCCTGCATCTTGATCTGGACGCGTTTTTCTGCGCGGTGGAGGAGTTGCGGAATCCTGAGCTGAAGGGCAAGCCTTTTGCGGTGGGGGGCAGTCCAGAAAAGCGCGGGGTGGTCGCGTCCTGCTCTTATCCGGCCCGGGCCTGTGGCGTGCATTCGGCCATGCCCATGTCTCAGGCCATCCGTCTTTGCCCCGAGCTCATCATCGTCAGCCATTCGCGGGGCGGCTACAGCGCGGCCTCGCGCGAGGTCATGGCCCGGGTGCGCGAGCTGACGCCCCTGGTGCAGCAGATTTCCATCGACGAGGCGTTTCTGGATGTCAGCGATCTGCCCGAGCCGCTGGAGACGCTGGCCCGACGTCTGCAAACCCGCATCCGGGAGGAGCTGCGTCTGCCTTGCTCGCTGGGAGGGGCTGCGAACAAGCTGGTGGCCAAGATCGCCAATGACGTGGGCAAAAGCCGGGCGGGCAAGGGGGATTATCCCAACGCCATCACCATCGTGCCGCCGGGCCAGGAGGCGGCTTTTCTGGCTCCGCTGCCGGTGCGGGCGCTGTGGGGCGTGGGCCCCAAAACCGAGGAGAAGTTGCAGGCCCTGGGGATTTTCACCATCGGACAGTTGGCTGCGTATCCCGAAAGGGAGCTGGGCGGGCTGTTGGGGCAGCACGGCTGGGAGCTGGCCCGCCGCGCCCGGGGCATCGACAATCGGCCCGTAAAGGCGGAGCGGGGCCAGGCCAAATCCATCAGCAAGGAGACGACTTTCGTCCGGGATGTGAGCGACGGGCGGGCCCTGGAGGCCGCGTTGCGGCGGCTTGCCCAGGGCGTGGCCCAGTCGCTGCGGCGCAAGGGCTATCTGGGCCGCACCGTCAGGCTCAAGCTGCGGTTGAGCGATTTCACCACCCTCACCCGGCAGACCACTCTGGCCAAGCCCACCGATGATGATCGCGTCATCGCCCGCGAGGCC
>JALWDV010000351.1 GCA_027036755.1 Anaerolineae bacterium | reverse complement strand
GAGCCGCGGCCCGCGAGCCCTCGGCCAGCAGATCGCCAACGCCCTCTCGGGCGGCAATCTGACGGACGAGCTCCAGGACGACGTCGGGATCGCCAAAGGCAAGGGCCATGCCACCCGTGTCCTCATCAGTGATGAGCCCTTTTTCGTAAGCCTCCATGGCGAAAGCGATGGTGGAGGAGGTGGAGATGGTGTCCAGGCCAAAATCATTGCACATGCTGTTGGCCAGCATTCCCGCTTCCATATTCTCGTTCAGAACATTGCCGAAAAATCCGGCCATGGTCTCATATTCCACACCCTCGCCCCGGGGCGTCTTGTAGGGGCCTTCGGGCGCTTCCACTTCTTTGCCGCAGCCGATGGGGCAGGAGAAGCAGTGGGTGTGGCGCACCAGATGTTTTTCATACAGCACCGCGCCGGTGAGCTCCGCGGCCTTGGGCCAGGTCCCCAGCCGCCAGTTCTTCAGGGCGAGATCGCCATATTCCTCAGTGGCCTGGAAGCCGCCCGCGGTGCCCAGCAGGCTCATGCCCGTGGAATTTTCCTTGATGTACTTGTTCTGCTCCTTGACCGTGGTCAAAAAGCGCTTGCGATCGGGGTAATCGGGCCGTTTTTTGCCCCGCACGGCAATGCCTTTCAGCTTTTTGCTGCCCAGGATCGCGCCCATGCCCCCGCGACCGGCGATGCGCACATAGTGGGAAGGCCCCACCGGGATGCCCGCCATCTTCACCAGATTTTCGCCCGCCGTGCCAATGCCCGCCACCTGGGCCTTGGGGTCGGTCTCGGCGATGATGGCGTCGCCCGCTTCGAACCAGTCTTTGCCCCACAGATGAGACGCGTCCCGGAATTCGATGTCGCCCGTGAGCCCATTGATGTAGAGATAAACGGGCGTCTCGGACGCGCCGGTGATGACCATGCCATCATAGCCCGCGAAGCGCAGCTCCGCGCCCCAGTGATGCCCCACATTGGACTCGTTCCAGATGCCCGTCAGAGGCGAACGCCCGCAGAAAGAGGTGCGGGATGCCGTGGGCGCAAATGTGCCCACCAGCAGACCGTTGAAGATGTAGATGGAAGCGTTGGGGTGCAGCGGATCCAGGTCGGGGTCCATCTCCTGCTGGAAGAGATGGGCGGCGTAGCCGGAGCCCAGCAGCCATTGCTGCACATCCGCCTCGGAGATGGTTTCCTCCCGCCACGTGCGGTTGGCGAGATCGATGCGAAGGTATTTGCCTGCGTAGACGCTCATGGATATCGTTTTTGGGGAAGAGAGATTGTGAGATTGAAAGATCGATGGGTTTATTTTACTTGGCGGGCAGCACCTTTCGCAAGTGTTGGCGCAACCCCGGCCAGAACGTTTTCAAGCGCCGCGGCTCGCGTTCTCCCGTTTTTGATGAACATTGAATGCACTGTAAAAAGGTTTTTCAACACGGAGACACGGAGAACACAGAGAAAAAATAAGGGGATTCACAGAAAAAACCCTCTCCAAACCTTATCTTTTTCCTTCGTGCCTTCGTATCTTCGTGTCTTCGTGGCCTTTTTTTAGGAAAGCCAACATTGGCAAAATAATCCAGTTATAGGTTCGGGGCGATTCTCGCTTGCCGCCAGCACCGGGGAATGAAGTCCCCCTACTAGAAACAGAGCCCCTGCGGGGCTGGTTCAAAGTGCGTCGCACTTACCGCAAGCTCCAAGTGCGACGCACTTTTGGTCGCTGCGCTCCCTCGAAATGACGTGAAATATCATGCAAAGGAGCGAAAGCCGCCAAGAATTTTTTGCCTTTTTTACCCTTTGCGCCTTGGCGTTTTTGCGTGAGATATATTTTCAAAGCAGTCCGACGGCGGGCTGGCCCGCGCCAATACCGATGAAAGACGAGGACACGGATTGACACGACCTTCGGTCACAGATCTTTTGAATTATCCGCGTTTTTCTGTGTTCATCCGTGTTCTATTTTCATAGCAGTCCGACGGCGGGCGCACCCGCACCGATACGGATGAAAATCCCTTGTTACGTCATTTCGACGACCGTAGGGAGGAGAAATCTCCTCGTTAGCAAGGGGATTTCTCGGTCGCTGCGCTCCCTCGAAATGACGTAGGAGAGAAGTAATGCGTGATACGTGATGCGTGACGACCTTACGCATTACGCAGTACGCATCACGCCCGTTGCAGACTCGCCCAACGTGGGCTTTGCCAACCTTCAGCAACCAGCGATCATTCTATTTTCATAGCAGTCCGACGGCGGGCTGGCCCGCGCCAATACCGATGAAAGACGAGGACACGGATTGACACGACCTTCGGTCACAGATCTTTTGAATTATCCGCGTTTTTCTGTGTTCATCCGTGTTCTATTTCCATAGCAGCTTTTAGAGCGCCTCCGACGGATCCTCCCACTCGTCGTCATCCGCGAAATCATCCCACGGAGGCATATCCTGGTTCGATGGCGGCTCGCTGGGCTCAGCAGGCGGATAGGCGGGCTCGACTTCGGGTTCGGATTCTGACTCGGGCTGGGAGCTGATGAGCACTTCCCGCCCGCGGCTGCCGCCCAAATCGGGCCCGACCACGCCATTTTCCTCCATCATGTCGATGAGCCTGGCCGCGCGCGTGTAGCCGATCTGCAACCGGCGTTGCAGCATGCTGGTGCTGGCTCGACCGCTTTCCTGCACGATGCGCACTGCTTCGTCATAGAGCTCATCTCGCTTGGATTGGGTCTTGGCCTCAGCCACCACATCTTCCCACAAGGGACGCTGGATCGCGGGCTCCACCGCCAGTTCAGAGGCCTCGGTGGCGACGCCGCGCTGGCCGCGCCAGTAGCGCACCAGACGATGCACCTCGCTATCGGAGACGAAAGCGCCCTGCAAGCGGGCCAGTTTGGCCGAATCGGGCCGCATGAAGAGCATATCGCCCCGCCCCAGCAGCTTCTCGGCCCCGGGCGTATCCAAAATCACCCGCGAATCGATCTGGCTGGTGACTGCGAAGGCGATGCGGGAGGGGAAGTTGGCTTTGATCAGCCCTGTCACCACATTCACCGAGGGGCGTTGCGTGGCCAGCACCAGATGAATGCCCACGGCCCGGGCCATCTGCGCCAGACGCACCACCAGCTTTTCCACATCATCCGGGGCCATCATCATAATGTCGGCCAGCTCGTCGATGACGATGACGGTGTAGGGCATCTTGGGCTTGCCCTCGGCCACCATGCGGGCGTTATAGCTTTCGATATTGCGCACGCCCGCCTTTTCCAGCTTTTTGTAGCGGAGCTCCATCTCTCGCACCGCCCACCCCAGCACCGCCACCACCGTTTCAACATCGGTAATAACGTCATCGATGAGATGGGGGATGCCGTTGTAGACGGTCAGCTCCACCCGCTTGGGATCCACCATGATGAAGCGCAGGTCATCGGGCGTGTATTGAAAGAGCAGGGAACAGATAATGGCGTTGACGCACACCGATTTGCCCGAGCCAGTTGCGCCGGCGATGAGCAGATGGGGCATTCGCGCCAGGCTTGCGGCCACCGCCCGTCCCGAAACATCCTGGCCCAGCGCGACTTTCAACGGCGCTTTCAGCGCCTCGAACTCCTCCGATTCCAGAATGCTGCGCAAGGTGACCATGGAAATCGATTGATTCGGAACCTCGATGCCCACGATGTCGCGGCCCGGCACCGGCGCTTCGATGCGGATAGGCGAAGCCGCCAGCGCCAGCGAAAGATCGTTGGCGAGATTCTGAATCTTGCTCACCTTCACCTTCATGCGTTTTTCTTCACCCCGCACCTTCCTGATCACATAGCCCGGTTTGATCCCGAATTGGGTCACCACCGGGCCTTTGTTCACCTCCACCACGTTGACAGGCACGCCAAAAGCGTTGAGTGTTTCTTCGATCACCCGCGCCCGCTCGGCCAGATCCTCCTCGGTGATCTCGCCGCTCAGCGATGGGTCCAGGATATCCTCGATGCGGGGCAAGCGCCATTCGTTTTCTTCCGAACCGATGATGCGGATGGCGGGTTCGGGCGGAGCGGACGC
>JALWDV010000350.1 GCA_027036755.1 Anaerolineae bacterium | reverse complement strand
TAGTGGTCTGTATAGCGGCTGTCATGGTGGCCTCCTTGCGAGTGAATTGATCCTTTTCTTGCAATGATGCCCTATTCAGCCGCTTTTGTCACGCCGCCAGTTAGCGGAAACTAGAGTCAAACGTAAAACGTCAAACGTCATGGCCGAAATCCCATTGCCGATAGCGACTTGACGTTTGACGCATTGACGTTTGGCGCTAGCGGACGAAGATTTCGGTGGCGAAAAGCTATGCCGTCGAATTTACGTCAGGTCGCTGGCTGGCGTTTTACCATCCCGGCAGAAGCCGCCTGAAACGCTTGCCCAGCGCCGCCATCATCATCCTGTCGTCCTCATTCCATCCCAACAACATCAACGCCGCCGCATAGATGGCGGTGACGAGCACCGCGGCCGCGGTCAGCGCGGCCAGCCCCGAAACGGGCAGCCACAGCGACCACAGCCACCCTCCCGCCAGCGCGGGCGCGGCCGCGATGAACGGTCGCAACGTGTAGCGATTGTAGGGATGGATGCGCAGCAAATGCCACACCTCGCCCAGATTGACCAGATTGACCAGAACCAGGCTGAGCATGCCCGCGACAGCCGCGCCTGTCACGCCAAAGGCCCGGATCAGGACGAAATCCAAAGTCAGCGCCACGCCCAGCGTCAGCAACGAATTGAACATCACCAGCCCAGAATGGCCCGACATGAGCAGCATGATGCCCACGGCCCCGGTGCTGAACTTGACCAGCGTTCCCAGGCTGAGAATGCGCAGCGCCAGCGCGCCCGACGCGAAATCCTTGCCGAACAGGCCGATGAGCTGGTGTGGATAGAGCATCTGCACCAGGAAAATGGGCATGGCCACGATGATCACCCAGCGCGTCACTAGTTTGAACAGCGCGGCCAACTGATCGATCTCGCCTCGATGATGCAAATCGGCGATGACCGGCGCGAAAATGGCGTTGAACGCGGTCAGCACGATCATCGAAAGCCCGGCCAGACGCAACGCCGCGTTGTAAATGCCCGATGAATTCGCCTGGTTGAAAATGCCCAGCACCATGATCTCGGTGCGACCGTTGAGATACACCAGCACGCTGGAAAGCAGCAAAGGCAACGAGTATTTCAGGAGCTCGGACATCAATCCGGGCTCCCATTTTGTCTCCCGAGGCATCTTGCTGGCCAAACGCCACAAAAAATACACCGCCAGAATGCCGCCCAAAATCTGGGCGGAAACGAAACCCAGCGCGGGGGGCAGCGCGCTGACGCCCAGGACGAGAATCAGCGCCAGCGTCACCAACAACTTGGTGGTGGGCAGAATGAAGTTGGGGATCAGCGCCCGGTAACGCAGGGTGCGAAAGGCCTGGGTGCCGGCAATGCCGATGGCGGTCATCGTCATCGCGGGCAGGGCCAGCGCAAAGATGGGAAAGAGTCGCAGCAACGCGGTTTTATCGCGCCAGCCGAACAGCTTCAGGAAAAAGCCGGGGAAGAATATGAGAATGGCGGCCGTAAACAAACTCACCAGCAGGCCGATGCCCAGGGATATCCAGATGACTTGCCACACGGCCGCGCCCTCCCGTTCTCGCCGCTTGATGCTCACATAGCGCAGGCTGCCGCGATCCAGCCCCACCACCGAAAGCCGCGCCAGCAAGGTGACCGCAGTCACCCCCAGCGTGTAGAACCCGAAAGATTCCGCTCCGATCTTGCGGGCCACCAGGACGCCAAACAGGAAGTTGATGAAATAGAGATAGATGTTGCCCCCCAGCCCCAGGCCCGCGCCGCGGGCGATCTGCCCGATCTCCTGCTGGATGCTTTCGGGAGCGACTTTCTGATCGCGTTGGTGCGATTCTCTGGACATTAGACGCTTATCAATGAATCCTTGCGCGCAGGACAAGAAAATGTCTCACGCAAAGACACAGAGCCGCAAAGGAATAAAGAGGCAAAGAAAAGCTTGACGTCATCGGCCTTGACCGTCGACGCAACGTCATCACGAACGAGCGTCCGCTGGCGATCCCGTTTCTGTTTGGTGGTGAGTGTGGTCTTGCCCGCGCCTTCTTTCTGATTGGCGAATGCGATGTTCATAACAAGCTCTAGGGATCGCCGTCATCAAAACAAGCTCATCTGCTGCGGGCCCTCTTTCTTGCGCTTCTTGCGCTTGCGGGCCTGCATCTTTTTGGCTTCCAGCAGCGCGGTTTCGATGTCATCCACAAAATGGGAGCGGGAGTTGTGGATTTCTTTGCCGAAGAGGAAGCGTTTGCGGGCGTGGGTGAGGATGAGCTTGCGTTTGGCCCGGGTCATGCCCACGTAGAACAAGCGTCGTTCCTCCTCCAGATTCACCTCTTCGCCCGGTCGGAAGTAGGGCAGCAGGCTCTCTTCGCAGCCCACGATGAACACCGTGTCGAATTCCAGGCCCTTGGCCCCGTGCAGCGTCATCAGGGCCACGCGGTCGGCCCGGGGGTCGTAGATGTCGGTTTCGGTTTGCAACGCCATCTGGGTGAGAAATCCCGCCAGATCACTGGCAAAGGGCCGGGCCAGCGTCATCAGCTTCTTCACATCCTCCTCGCTCTCCTCGGGCAGGGGCAGCAGGCCCGCCATGCGCCCGATGAGCTCGGGCAGGGGCGCGGCCGGGGCCCAGGCGGCCAGTGCATCCCAGCCATCGGGCAGGGGATGGGGCAGGGCCGCGCGGTGCACGCGGCTGGCCGGATTATGCACCAGGTTCAGGCCCGCCAGCAGCAGACGCACCGCGGGCCGGGCGCTGAAAGGCGTTTGCCCCACCGTCTGGAAGGGGATGCCCAGGCGCTGGAAGGCCTCGATCAGCGGCCCGCTTAGGGCGTTGAGCCGGTAGAGCACCGCAAAATCGCCGAAGGAAAGCTCCTCCTCCCGGCTTTCGTCCTCCACCCGACCCGAATCCAGGGAAAAGAGGCTGACGCCGCCCATGGCCGATTCGATCTGCTGCACCACGTACTCGGCCTCGGCCTTGTCGGTGGGGGCTTCGTGGATGGTCAATTTCACCTGATCAGCGAAGCTGGCCACCAGCTCGATGGCCTCGCGGTCGGGGTTTTTGGCGATGACCTGCTGCGCGGCTTCCAGGATGGCGGCCGCGGAGCGGTAGTTCTGCTGCAAGATGATCTTGCGGGCGTTGGGGAAATCCTCCTGAAAGCGCCGGAAGAAGCGGGTGTCGGACCCGCGAAAGCCGTAGATGGCCTGATCCGGGTCGCCGATGACGCAGAGATTGGCGCCGCCTGCGGTCAGCAGCCGCAGCAGTTGATATTGCCCCTGGTTCAAATCCTGATATTCGTCCACCGAGATCCAGCGGTAGCGGGCCTGCAACGCCTGCAAGACCTCCTCATCCTCCTGCAACAGGCGCACGGTCTTGAAGATGAGATCGTCGAAGTCGAGGGCGTTGTCTCGAGCCAGTGCGTCTTCGTAGGCCCGATAGCGGATGGGGAAGTCGGGATCGTCGGGGAAGAGTTCGGCCAGGCCAGGGTCGTCCGGGCCCAGAAGATGCTGTTTGGCCGTGGAAAGCTGCTGCAGAAAACGACGGCGGGCCTTGCCGTTGGGGCCCAGGAAGAGGCCCTTGACCAGCTTCTCCCGCTGGGTTTCATCGAGGATGCTGAAAACAGCTTCCTTTTGCTCCTCCCCCTGTGAAGCGCCCTCTGAAACGGGGGGAGGCTGGGAGGGGGGCAAATTCTCCCGCAAGACTTGCGCGCCAAAGGCGTGAAAGGTGCTGATGGTGATGCGGCCTGCGGTCTCTTCGCCCACCAGAGCCTGCAAGCGCTCCCGCATCTCCTGCGCTGCCTTGTTGGTGAAGGTGATGGCCAGCACGCTGGCGGGATCGACGCCTTTTTCGGCGATGAGGTGGGCGATGCGGGCGGTGAGGGTGCGGGTCTTGCCCGCGCCGGGCCCGGCCACGATGATCAGCGGGCGGTCGGTGGTGAGGACTGCGGCCTGCTGGGCGGGATTGAGCGTGGAAAGGAATGATGGCTGATTGGCGGTCAATGGTTGGGGGGCGGGTTCGTGCAAGGC
>JALWDV010000349.1 GCA_027036755.1 Anaerolineae bacterium | reverse complement strand
AACAAGGCGTTCCTGGTGCAGGAGTATCTTTACAGCCAGCAGGGCGCGGTCATCGACGACTGTCGCGAGCACTGCTTCTCCTGCGGCATTCTCACTGCGTTCAAAAAAGAGCGGCGCGAAGCGCAGCAAGCGCTGGGAGGCGCAGGCAACTGGGGATGTCCGGGCTTTGGTAAAGGCGTCAAGCGTCAGCCTGTCTCCCCGCGTCAGGTTCCCCTCTTCTTCGATCCCGAGATGAGCCCCGACAAAGCCGCGTTGGGCCAGTTCGATCACCGGGTGGTGCAGCGCCGCCGCATATTCGAAGCGCACGAGCAGCGGGTCCAGGCCCGCCCCCCGCGAGATGCGAGCGAATAACCAACACTTTTCCCGCTCAACCCGCGAGATTGCGAATCCGGCTGGATGCAGTCCGTCCGGCCATGAAGGACGCTGGCGGCGGGAGCGAAGCGCCTCGGGCCTATAACCGGATTACTTTGTGATCGTCTAAAAATTACTTGGGTGCGTCCTATTTCGGTTGAAGAAACAGCAACGCCGCCAGGCGGACGTGGCGAACGCCACTATAGCGATTCGGGTTGTGAACATTCATCATTCGGCCAAAACGCCCGGCTGGCCCTAACTCATTTAGGACGCACCCAAATTACTTCCCTTTTTTCGAGATTTTCGCGTCTGCGAGAGAAGGCCCCCCTCAGTCCCCCGCAAGTGGGGGGATGTCATCCTCGCCTGAAAAAATCCTCTGCAAACCAGCGGCTCCCTCCCCTGCAATGGAGCGAAGCGACTGGCGGGGGAGGACCGGGGAGGGGGCGAAGCTCTGGCGGCCCGGCAGGGAAAGGGAACTAACCTGAAAAAAGGCCACGAAGACAGGAAGGAAATCCCTATTTCTCACCCTTCGAGCCTTCGTGTCGTCGTGTCTTCGTGGTTTTTGGCCTTGCTACGTTAGTAGTTACCGATAATGTCTATTTTGTATCGTGCTGTGCCGAAATAAGCTCTATTACGTCATTTCGAGGGAGCGCAGCGACCGGGAAATCCCCTTGCAAGCGAGGAGATTCCTCCTCCCTGCGGTCGTCGGAATGACGTAACAAGGGATTTTCATCGGTATAGGAGCGGGGGCGAGGGGGGCTGCCGCAGCAGAAGCCAAGTCAGCAAGAACAGACAGACTACTTTAGCAGTTACGAAAGAAGGCAACCAAATAGCATACGTTGGCAGTTACGAAATGACACAACCAAACGTTTGGCGTCAAGGAGAAATTGGGGCACAATTGGGGCATGAGAGCACTAACCA
>JALWDV010000348.1 GCA_027036755.1 Anaerolineae bacterium | reverse complement strand
GCCATAAGGATTGAAAAACGCATAACTGAAAATCTGTTTGTAAATCTCCAACGGATCCTGTCCCGCCTGCAAAAAGATGATGCTGAACAGTCCCAGTCCGAAAATCACGGCCAGAACCGAAATGAGCGCCGCCTTCCAGCCGGGCAGGTTAGTGCGCCGTTGAAGTCTGATCTGATAGCCGCCCAGGGTCATAATGAACGCTCCTCCTGATGGATGCCTGCGATCATGGCTCCGATGTCATCCTTCTTCGCCTCCGCCGCGGGGATCATATCCACGATCTTCCCCTCGTACATCGGCGCAATCCAGTCGCTGAGGCTGAGGATTTCATCCAGGTCTTCCGAGATGAGGATGACCGCGGCCTTCTGCCCACGGGCCTCCAGCAACTTGCGCTGCACGAACTCGGTCGCGCCCACATCCAGCCCCTGCGCGGGCAGATTGGCGATGACCAGCTTCGGCCGCCGGGAGAGCACCCGTCCCAGGATGATCTTCTGCAAATTACCGCCCGAGAGCGTGCGGATTCTGGCATCAGGCCCGGGTGTAGCCACATCGAACTCCTCAATAATCTCCTCGGTGAGCTGGCGCAGGCCCTTGTAATCCAGGAAACCCCGGTGGTTGTAGCGGCTGTCGAAATAGTAATTCATCGCCACATTTTCCACCAGGGTGAAATCGGGGATAGACCCCACTTCGGTGCGCTCGGACGGCGTGTAGCCCATGCCCAGCTTCCAGCGATCCAGCACCGACGCCCGGGTGATATCCTGCCCCGAGAACAGGATGCGGCCGCCTTCCAGCTCGCGCAGACCGAACAGCACCTCGGCCAGCTCGTGCTGTCCGTTGCCCGCCACGCCCGCGATGCCCAATATCTCCCCCTCCCGCACGGTGAAGGAGACGTCGTCCAGGGCGATGACGCCCTTGTTGTTGCGGGCGGTCAGGCCCTCCACCTGAATCACCGGCTCGCCCGGCTCAATGGGCTCCTTTTGCAGATCAAAGATCACCGGCCGCCCCACCATCCGCTGAGCCAGCATCTGCTCGGTGGCTCCGGCCGTTTTCAGACGATCCACCACCTTGCCCCGACGCAGGATGGTCACCTCATCGCTGATGGCCAGCACCACAGGCAGCTTGTGGGTGATGAAAGGCACCACGCCCAACGCATCCTCGGTCATGTGCGTGATGGATTCCAGCAAGCGGTCGGTTTCAAGGGGCGTCAGGGCCGAGGTGGGTTCGTCCAGAATCAGGATTTTGGCGCCCCGGTACAATGCCTTGACGATCTCCACC
>JALWDV010000347.1 GCA_027036755.1 Anaerolineae bacterium | reverse complement strand
AACAGCAAGCAGGATATCGAAAAAATCGACGAGAACGCCCGGCAGATGGTCATCGATTATCTGGCCTGCGGCGTCGATCCGAATCTGGTCACCATCTATCTGCAATCGGCGGTGCATGAGACCTATGAACTGAACACCCTGTTCCAAAATCTGGTGACTGTGCCCCGGCTGGAGCGTTTGCCCAGCCTCAAGGATATGGCCCGGGCCGCGCACAAGGAGGAGATGCCCTACGGCTTGTTGGGCTACCCTGTGTTGCAGGCTGCGGACATCCTGCTGCCCCGGGCGAACCTGGTGCCGGTGGGCAAGGATAATCTGGCGCATGTGGAGATCACACGAGAGATCGCCCGGCGCTTCAATCGCATGTATGGCGAGGTTTTCCCCATTCCCGAGGCGATGGTGCCCGAAACCGGCACGCTGGTGGGCACCGATGGTCAGGCCAAGATGAGCAAAAGCCTGAACAACGCCATTTTGCTCAGCGATGACGCCAAGACCGTGCGCAAAAAGGTCTTCAGCATGTACACCGATCCCAACCGCATCCGCGCGGATATTCCGGGCCGGGTGGAGGGCAATCCCGTGTTCATCTACCATGACGTCTTCAATCCCAACAAGGCCGAGGTGGAAGACCTGAAGGCCCGCTATCGCGCTGGCAAAGTGGGCGATGTCGAGGTCAAGGAGAAGCTCACCATCGCCATCAACCAATTCCTCGATCCCATCCGCGAGCGTCGGGCGGCCATCGAGGCGGACGCTGGTTTCGTGGACGAGGTCATCTTCCAGGGAACGCTGCGCACCCGGGAGGTGGCCCGCGAGACCATCATAGCCGCCAAGAAAGCCATGGGCCTGACGGGCGTGTGGAATCGCATCAGCCGCCGGGCGGAGCGCCGCCGCAAGCGTCTGGCCAAGCAACAGGCTGCTCAGTAAAACACGGATAAGAAAAAACACGGATGGAAAGAAGAAATGCCATTGCTGTACGAAGAAGAAACGTATCGCCTTCGTCGGATCATCTTTCAGGTTCGGAATGAGTTGGGGCCTGGTTGGCTGGAGCAGATATATCATCAAGCATTGTATCGGGCCTTGAAAGACGAAAATGTTCCTGCACTTTCCAAGCCACGTCGTATGCTTCGCCATCACCAGACCGATATTCATCTATTGGCTCCACTGCAAAAAGGTCATTTCACCACAGAGACACGGAGGACACGGAGAAAATAGTGGTAGTTCACAGAGAAATTCCTCTCCAAATCTCACCTTTTTCTTCCTCCGTGCACTCTGTGCCTC
>JALWDV010000346.1 GCA_027036755.1 Anaerolineae bacterium | reverse complement strand
CCCGCGCCAATGACCGCGCCCCGGCCAATGGTGACGCCATCCATGACGATGACGCCCACGCCCAGCCAGGCGTCGTCCTCGATGATGATGTCGCCCTTGCTGGTGATGGGCTGCTGTGAGATGGGCGTGTTCAGATCGGAGATGCCGTGCTGGTAGGGGTAGAGCGCACATCGGGGGGCCAGTTGCACATGATCGCCGATGTGAATGCTGCCCAGCGCAGCCGTCAGGTTGCATCCCGCCTGGATGTGGGTGCGCTGGCCGATGGTGATCTCGCCGCCGCGAATGGTCTCCAGGATGCTGAAGCGCTGGATGGAGGAGTAATCGCCGATGTGAACGCGTCCGCCATCGCGATGCGCGTAGATGGTGACGTAATCGTCGATGAACGCCTGCCGTCCGATGTGGAGGTGGGGGCAGGCGATGTCGGCGTCGGGCGAAACGAACGCGCGCCGAGACAGGTTGACCAGCATCCGGCGGTTTTTGTAAGGCCCCGCCAGCTTCATGGCCCCGCGCAAAAACGCGCCGCCGATGACAGGCAGCGGGGCGAGGGCCAGAAAGAGTTTGATGAGACGGATGTGCATGGTGAAAGGGGGCGCGGAGGTCGGGCGTCAGCCAAGTATAGTCCAGCCATGCCTGCGAATCAAGTTTCGGGCGTCGCGTTCAGCAGTTTCAACTTTAGAATCCACAAGAGGCAAGCCCGCCCGGCGATGAAGTCGCCGGGCTACAAAACAGCGCCGGATAAATCCGGCTAAGCCCCGCAGGGGCGCTGTTTCTAGCCGGGGGACTTTATCTCCCGGCGTTGGCGGCGGGCGCGAAGCGCCCCGGGCCTATGGTTAGATTATTTTGCCAATGCCCATCATCCGGCGTTTGGAAAACGGAATGACCGACTAAATTGATACAGTCTCCGTCGCGTGGCGGCTGTATCGGTCAGGCGCATCTCACTTGCCGCGGCGCTCCGCGGTTTTGGCCTGAATCTGGTGCATTTACCCCTTTTTCTAACCCTTCCCCAACATTCCTTTCATCTTAGTTTAATTTTGCCGTGCTATACTGAAACCGTAAAGAAGCAAGGGCTCACGAAAAAGCCCTAAGGAATGCGGTGGTTCCTCCTTTCAAGCTCCTTTCCTCCTCTCTCGAAACCCCGGTCATCCCCTCTGACCGGGGTTTTTGTTTGGGCGCGAAAAAAGTGCGACGCATTGCCCGCGCACCCCGCGTAGCGGACGAATCGTTGCGAAAACGATGCGCCCGCCGCGCAAAAGGCGCTTGAGGCAAGTGCGTCGCACCTGAGAGGCGATTAGAAATCGACGGTGCCGAAGGTGAGGGCTTTCTTCACCTCGCCAATGGCCTTGGTGATGTCGATCTCCCGGGGGCAGGCCTCCACGCAGTTGAACGCGGTGCGGCAGGCCCACACGCCGAAGCGGTCGTTGAGGATCTTCAGGCGCTCGGCAGTGCCCTTGTCGCGAGAGTCGAAGATCCAGCGATGGGCCTGGACGATGGCCGCGGGCCCCACATACTCGCCATTGGCCCAGAAGGAGGGGCAGGAGGTGGTGCAGGCTCCGCAGAGGATGCACTTGGTGGTGTCATCGAAGCGCTCGCGGTCTTTCTGGCTCTGCAGGCGCTCCCGTTCGGGCGGGGGGTCGGGGTTGATGAACCAGGGTTCGATGGACTTGTATTTGGCGAAGAAGGGCTCCATGTCCACCACCAGGTCTTTGATGACCTTGAGGCCGCGAATGGGCTCTACGGTGATGACAGGCTGCACATCCCGCACCAGGGTCTTGCAGGCCAGGCGGTTGTGGCCGTTGATGACCATGGCGTCGGAGCCGCAGACGCCGTGGGCGCAAGAGCTGCGCAGGGTCAGCGTGCCATCCTGATACCATTTGATGGTGTGAAGGACATCCAGAACCTGCTTGGTCTCTTCGACATCCTTGACCTCGTATGTTTGCCAATGCGGCTTCTCATCCACATCGGGATTGAACCGCAGGATTTTTACTGTGACATTGACTTTTGCCATGACTCTATCTCCCAGCAGATTAGTAAACGCGTTTGATGGCCGGGTACTTGTACGTGCCGTCCGGATTCAGGATGCGTCGCACGGGCTTGTAGCTGAGCTTGACCGTGCCGTCGGGCTGCAACCAGGCCAGCGTGTGCTTCATCCAGTTCTCGTCATCCCGATGGGGATAATCATCGCGGGCGTGGGCGCCACGAGACTCGGTGCGGTTGGCGGCCGAGGTGGCGGTGAGCAGCGCCAGGTCCAGCAGGTTGCCGAACTCCCAGGCCTGCAACAGCTCGGTGTTGAAGGTCTTGCCTTTATCCTGGATGCCGATGTGCTTGTAGCGCTCGCGCAGCTTTTGGATTTCCTCGACTGCCTCGTCCAGCAGCTCCTGGGTGCGGAACACGCTGACGTTTTTGGTCATCAATTGCTGGAGTTCGGTGCGCAGCGTTGCAACATGCTCGTGACCATCGTTGGTGCGGATGCGTTCCAACATTTCGGCGATTTCCTGGCCTGCGTTCTCGGGCAGGGGCGTCCAGTCGTTTTCCTGGCTGTAGCGAGCCATATCCAGACCAGCCTGCTTGCCGAAAACCACGAGATCCAACAGCGAGTTGGTGCCCAGACGGTTGGCGCCGTGGGCGCTGACGCAGGCGCATTCGCCCGCGGCGTAGAAGCCGGGCATCGGGGTGCGCTCTTCGTCGATGAGCACGCGGCCATGAACATCGGTGGGGATGCCGCCCATGGCGTAGTGGGCCGTGGGTTGCACGGGCATGGGGTCCACCACCGGGTCCACGCCCAGATAGGTCTTGGTGAAGTCGGCGATGTCGGGCAGCTTTTTGCGCACATAATCCGCATCGATGCGGCGGGGCGTGCCGTCGGGGTTGCGGATGTCATCCCGCTCGAAGTACTTGTTCACCGTCTCGGGCCGGATATCCAGCCACACCCAGTCTTCGCCATTGATGCCCCGGCCCGCCATGACTTCGAGATAAATGGCCCGGGAGACCACATCGCGAGAAGCCAGATCCTTCACGTTGGGAGCGTAGCGATCCATGAAGCGCTCGCCCTCGTTGTTGATGAGGACGCCGCCCTCGCCGCGCACACCCTCGGTGATGAGGATGCCCATGCCGCGGATGCCGGTGGGGTGGAACTGGAAGAACTCCAGGTCCTGCATGGGAATGCCGCGGCGGGCGGCGATGCCGTTGCCGTCGCCCGTGTAGGCGTGGGCGTTGCTGGTGATCTTCCACATGCGGCCAAAGCCGCCGGTGGCGAAGAGGACCGTCTTTGCATGGAAGACATGCAGCTCGCCTGTGGCGATCTCATAAGCGACCACGCCCACGGCTTTGCCCTCGTTCAGCAGCAGGTCCACCACCTGAAACTCGTCATAGAAGTTGACGTTGTTCTTGATGCACTGCTGGTAGAGGGTCTGCAGAATCATGTGGCCCGTGCGGTCGGCCGCGTGGGCAGCACGGCGCACCGGTTTGTGGGTGATGTTGTTGGTGTGGCCGCCGAAGGGGCGCTGGGAGATTTTACCTTCGGGCGTGCGGTCGAAGGGCAGCCCCATGTGCTCCAGCTCGATGACCACATCAATGGCCTCGCGGCACATGAATTCGATTTCGGGCTCATCGCCCATCCAGTCAGCGCCCTTCACCGTGTCGTAAGCGTGCCATTCCCAGTGATCTTCTTCCAGATTGGCCAGCGCAGCGCCGATGCCGCCCTGGGCTGCGCCGGTGTGCGAACGGGTGGGATAAAGTTTTGAAATAACAGCTGTATCAACGCTTCTGCTGGCGTAGAGCGCGGCCATCAGGCCTGCACCGCCGGCGCCAACAATCACAGCTTCGTGTTTATGATATTGCATAGTCTTGACTCCTTAACCATTAAAGCTAATGACGGTATAAGCGCCCATACCGATGACGACAAGGAAGATAACCAACAAAAGCGCTTTGATGAAGGCATTCCAGCCGGGCTTTTTGATGTAGTCGTCCGTGATCCAGCGCAGGCCATTGAAGCCGTGCATCAGGGC
>JALWDV010000345.1 GCA_027036755.1 Anaerolineae bacterium | reverse complement strand
TTGGTAACTGCTAAGGTCGTTTTCGCTTGAATTAACCTGACAGGTTCCATTGGCAACGACTCAGAGCCTTGCACGCTTCGTTGCTGGCTGAAAACCACACATCCTGCCGCCAAGGTTACGAGAACCTGTCAGGTTTGAGTGAAAAAAGACAACCAACTGGCATACGTTAGCAGTTACGATTGTTGTGATTTGGGCGTGTCCTAAACGAGTTGGCGCTAGCCGGGCGCACTGGCCGAGTGAACTCGGGCTTTTTAGGCGCTTTGCGCCAACGGTCGCCCTTCGGCGACCAGTTAATCGGTGCGATTTTGGACGGCGGAGGCCGTCCATTGGCCGTAGGCCTGAAGAGTCTGACTTCAGTCGGCAAGCACAGCGTTGCGGCTTTTCAACCGAAAAAGGACGCACCCTTTTGATTTGGGTGTGTCCAAAATGAGTTGGAAAGTTAAAATAGTCCCTTCATTGGCTGGGCGCTTCGCGCCCGTCGCCAACGCCGGGGGATGAAGTCCCCCGGCTAGAAACAGCGCCCCTGCGGGGCTAGCCGGATTTATCCGGCGCTGTTTTGTAGCCCGGCGACTTCATCGCCGGGCGGACGTGGCAAACGCTTCCAACCGAAATTGGACGCACCCTTTTGATTTTATCTGTATTTTATCTGCGCAGATCAGCCTTTTTCGCGTCATCTGCGTTCCATGTCGGCAGGGGGATTTCTCGGTCGCTGCGCTCCCTCGAAATGACGTAAGAGACTTTCATGGGCGAGTCACTCATCGATATCGAGCGCCCAGCGGCGCGGGAAGCCAATTTCGTAATGCGTGATTCGTGATGCGTGACGACCTCACGCATTACGCATCACGCCCGTTGCAGACTCGCCCGACGTTGGCTTTGCCAACCTTCAGCAACCAGCGATCATCCTATTTTCAAAACAGGCGATCACTCGACCGGCTCGTCCGCATCAGCGGCGGATTCTTCCTCCACCTGAATTTTCTCGATGCGGGCGGCCGAGACCAGGGCGTCGCCCTCTTGCAGGCGCACGCAGCGCACGCCCCGGGTGGCCCGCCCCAGCACGCTGATATCCTTGACCCGGGTGCGCATGGCGATGCCGTTGCGGGTCATAAAGGCCACATCGTCCTCCTCATTGACGATCATCGCCACCACGATGGGCCCGGTCTCGTCCAGACGCTTGTGATCGGTGATCCACACGCCCTGATTGTAACGTCCTTTGACAGCGATTTCATCAGGCGAGACGCGTTTGCCCCAGCCCTGCTCGGTGACGATAAGCAGCTCGTGCTGTCCATCCATAGAGGTCATGGCCGTGACCTTGTCATCCCCCAGCAGGCGGATGCCGCGCACGCCCGTGGCGTTGCGGCCCATGGGACGAATGGCGCTCTCGTGAAAGCGCAGCACCTTGCCCCCCCGGGTGACGATGACGATATCCTCATCGCCATGGGTGACCTCCACGCTGATGAGCTCATCGCCGGGCGGGATGTTCATAGCGATGATGCCCGAGGGTCGCACTCGCGCGAACTCCCTGAGCGACATACGCTTGATGCGTCCCTGGCGGGTGCAGAGCACGATGTATTCCGATTTCTCGAAATCCTCCACAGGAATGACCGCGGTGACCGTCTCGTCGTTCTGTAAATTTAGAACGTTGTTGACATGATACCCCCGGGCCGTGCGGCTGCCTTCGGGGATGTTGAAAGCCCGCTCGGAATACACCCGCCCCTTGTTGGTGAAGAAGAGCAGGTGATCCAGAGTGCGGGCGAAGAGGGAGCGCACCACCACATCCTCGGCCTTGGTGGCCACGCCCTTGACGCCCTTGCCGCCCCGGCCCTGGGCGCGGAACACCTTGGCGTCGGTGCGTTTGATGTAGTTGCTCTGGGTGAGGGTGATGATGACGCCCCGCTGCGCGATGAGGTCTTCATCCCGGAATTCACCGATGCCCTGGGGATCGATGCGGGTGCGGCGCTCGTCCGCGTAAGTCTCCTTCAGATAAATCACATCCTCGCGGATGAGCTTCAGAATCTCGTGGGGATCAGCCAGAAGGCCATTGAGATAAGCGATGCGGGCCTTGAGATCGTTGTACTCGTCCTCGATCTTCTGGCGCTCCAGCGCGGCCAGACGGCGCAAAGGCATATCGAGGATGGCCTGGGCCTGGATTTCGGTGAGGCCGAAGCGCTCCATCAGGGCGCGACGGGCCTCGTCCACCGTGCGGCTGCCGCGGATGGTCTTGATCACCTCGTCCAGGAAATCCAGGGCGATGCGCAGCCCCTCCAGGATGTGCAACCGGGCCTCGGCCTGGGCCAGCTCCCAGCGGGTGCGGCGGGTGATGACCTCAAGACGATGATCGATGTAGATCATCAGCATCCGCTTGAGAGAGAGGGTGTGGGGCTCGTTGTTCACCAGCGCCAGATTGTTGACGCCAAAAGTGGTCTGCAAAAAGGTGTATTTGAAGAGCCTGTTCAGCTCTTTGCGGGGCACAGCGCCCCGTTTCAGCTCGATGACGATGCGCATGCCCTTGCGGTCGGATTCATCGCGCAGGCCCGAGATGCTATCCAGCCGCCCCTCCCGCACCAGGCTGGCGATGCGCTCGATGAGGGTGGTCTTGTTCACCTGGTAGGGGATTTCGGTGACGATGATGCGGAAGCGCCCGCCCTTCATCTCCTCGATCTCCGTCTTCGCCCGCACGATGACGCGGCCCCGGCCCGTGGCGTAGGCCTGCTTGACGCCCTCCAGCCCCATGATGATGCCGCCGGTGGGGAAATCGGGCCCCTTGACGAATTGCATCAGTTCGGGCAGTTGCACCTCGCTGATGTCGTCCCAGCGGTCGATCATGTAGACCAGGGCGTCCGCCACCTCGCCCAGGTTGTGGGGCGGGATGTTGGTGGCCATGCCCACGGCGATGCCGCTGGCCCCGTTCAGCAGCAGATTGGGCAGCCGGGCGGGCAGCACCCTGGGCTCCATCAACGATTCGTCGAAGTTGGGCGTCCAGTCCACCGTGTCCTTCTCGATGTCGGTCAGCAATTCCCCGGCGATGCGGGCCAGCCGGGCCTCGGTGTAACGCATGGCCGCGGCGCTGTCGCCATCGATGGACCCGAAGTTGCCCTGGCCATCCACCAGGGGATAGCGCAGGCTGAAATCCTGGGCCATGCGCACCATCGCGTCGTACACCGCGCTGTCGCCGTGGGGGTGGTACTTGCCCAGCACCTCGCCCACGATGCGGGCGGATTTCTTGTAGGGCCGGTTGTGATGCAGGCCCATGTCGTGCATCACGTAGAGAATGCGGCGATGCACGGGCTTGAGGCCGTCGCGGGCGTCGGGCAGGGCGCGGGCGACGATGACGCTCATGGCGTAATCGAGATAAGAGGCCCGCATCTCGTGTTCGATGGGCGCGGGCTTGATGACGCGGGCCAGTCGGAAGTCATCCGAACGGGAGCCGTCTTCGTTGAAGTTGGGATCTTGGGGCTTGGTTTCTTGGGGCATAGGTGATGGAAAGGAACTTATTATGCGATGAGCGGCTCTCGGCCGGATGTGGCGGGACCGAAAGCCAGGGTTTCGATGAAAAATCGTGGGGAAAACCGGCGTTTTCCGGGCGTTACGCGTAGCGTTTCACCCGGCAAAACAGGTCATGCGGATTATGCGCCGATTACAGCATTGCAACAGTTCATTATATCATTTTTTCCGATTTTTCCCCACTTTTGGAACGCATGGGCGGGCGTTTTCTCGCTCCGACCAGCGGTGCGCCGCCCCCGCCATCCAAAGCGCGACGCACCGCTGGGATTAATGATTAATGAGTGATGATTAAAGCGAAACCGCGCTGATTTCACCTTTGATCATTGCTCATTAGTCTTTGGGTGTGTCCAAAATGAATTGGAAAGTTAAAATAATCCATTCATTGGCGGGGAGCTTCGCGCCCGCGGCCAGCGCCGGGGGATGAAGTCCCCCGGCTAGAAACAGCGCCCCTGCGGGGCTAGCCGGATTTATCCGGCGCTGTTTTGTAGCCCGGCGACTTCATCGC
>JALWDV010000344.1 GCA_027036755.1 Anaerolineae bacterium | reverse complement strand
ACGTAACGCTTGATGATAACCTGACCGGCATTAGCGGTCAAACGGTTGGAACGGGAACACTTGCTCCGGGTGATAGCGAAACGATTAACACGAGCTATACGCTGACGCAGGATGATATCGACAACGGCAGCATCAGCAACCAAGCCACGGTAACTTATACGGATCCTAGCGGAAACACCTATACCAACGATTCGGATGACCCGGACGACGGCACCAATGCCGATGATGCGGATACCGAGCCTAACAATGACCCGGACGACCCGACCGAGACCACGTTTACGCAAGACAGCCGTCTGAGTGTGGAAAAAACCGATACTTATATTGACGCTAACGGCGACGGCATCGTCAATGCAGGCGACCGTATCGACTATACGATAACGGTAACCAACACGGGTAACACGACGCTTACCAACGTAACGCTTGATGATAACCTGACCGGCATTAGCGGTCAAACGGTTGGAACGGGAACACTTACTCCGGGTGATAGCGAAACGATTAACACGAGCTATACGCTGACGCAGGATGATATCGACAATGGTAGCATCAGCAACCAAGCCACGGTAACTTATACGGATCCTAGCGGAAACACTTACACCAATGATTCGGACGATCCTACGGATCCGACGGATGCCGATGACGGCGACAGCGAACCGGATGATGACCCGGATGATGTTACGGATACGACACTTCCGCAGAACAGCCAGTTGTCGGTAGAAAAGACCGGTGTATTGAACGATGCCAATGGTAATGGCTATCCGGATGCCGGAGAAACCATCGATTATACCATTACGATAACCAATACCGGAAATACGACCCTGACGAATGTGACGATTGATGATGCTTTGACCGGTATCAGTGGTCAAACGGTGGGCACCGGTACATTGCTACCGGGTCAAACGGAAACCATCAACACGAGCTACACGCTGACGCAGGATGATATCGACAACGGTAGCATCAGCAACCAAGCGACGGTAACTTATACGGATCCTAGCGGAAACACTTACACCAACGATTCGGACGATCCTACGGATCCGACGGATGCCGATGACGGCGACACCGAACCGGATGATGACCCGGATGATGTTACGGATACGACACTTCCGCAGAACAGCCAGTTGTCGGTAGAAAAGACCGGTGTATTGAACGATGCCAATGGTAATGGCTATCCGGATGCCGGAGAAACCATCGATTATACCATTACGATAACCAATACCGGAAATACGACCCTGACGAATGTGACGATTGACGATGCTTTGACCGGTATCAGTGGTCAAAC
>JALWDV010000343.1 GCA_027036755.1 Anaerolineae bacterium | reverse complement strand
AGTTTCATCGGTATCGGCGCGGGCTTGCCCGTCATCGGACTGTTCCGAAAATAGGCTCTCCCACGTCATTTCGAGGGAGCGAAGCGACCGAGAAATCCCCATGCAGCCGAGGAGATTTCTCCTCCCTAGGGTCGTCGAAATGACGTAACAAGGGAGTTTCATCGGTACCGGTGCAGGGACGCCTGCCGTTGGACTGTTCCGAAAATAGGCTCTCCCACGTCATTTCGAGGGAGCGAAGCGACCGAGAAATCCCCATGCAGCCGAGGAGATTTCTCCTCCCTGGGGTCGTCGAAATGACGTAACAAGGGAGTTTCATCGGTACCGGTGCAGGGACGCCTGCCGTTGGACTGTTCCGAAAATAGGCTCTCCCACGTCATTTCGAGGGAGCGCAGCGACCGAGAAATCCCCATGCTAACGAGGAGATTCCTCCTCCCTTCGGTCGTCGGAATGACGTAACGAGAGATTTTCGTTCGGTATGTGGTGCGCAATCGTTCATGGCGACTGCTCTAGAAATGCTTTTCCATCTCCACCCGAATCAAATCCATCAATTCGCCCACGGTCTCCGGGTCGAAAGCGAAACGGGCGTTGGCGAGCCGGAAGAGTTCGGGCAGGGGTTTGGTGTAGCCCGCGGCCAGGGCCCGGCGATAATCGGCCACGGCCTGCGCTTGATCGCCCAGCGCGTTGCGCCACACCTGTAGCGCGCCCATCTGGGCCAGACCATACTCGATGTAGTAGAAGGGCGAGCTGAAGATGTGGCCTTTGCGATGCCATCCGGTGGCTTTTTCCGCATCCAGGCCCGAGTAATCGATGCCCGGCAGGAAGCGATCCCACAGCTCGGCCCATTTGGCGTCCAGATCCGCGGGCGAGACGCCCTCGGGCGCTTGGGTGTAAAGCCAGTGCTGGAATTTATCCACCACCGCCATGTAGGGCAAAAAGGTGACGATGCCGGTGAGCTGTTCTCTCACGGCCCGCCGATAATCACTTTCATCGTACACGCCGCCCGCTTCCTTGCGCCAGTAGGGCATGCTCAACTGCTCCATGCTCATGGACGCCACCTCGGAGAACTCCATGGGCGAATGGTAGTTCCAGATGAGACTCTGGCGCTGGAAGGCTTCGAAGAAGTGGAAGGCGTGGCCGCCTTCGTGCATCAGGGTGCGGAAGTTGCGATGCGAGCCCACCGCGTTCATAAAGATGTAGGCCCGACCGCTGATGGGAAAGCTGTTCATGTAGCCGCCCGGGGCCTTGTTGGGCCGGGACGCCAGGTCCAGGAAGCCGTCCCGCATGGACTGGAAATAGCCGCCGAAATCGGGATGCACCCGGGCGAAGACCCGCTGCCCCGCTTCCTCCAGCTCGGCCACATCGTCGAAAGGATGCAGGGGTTCGTCGTAGGGGTCCACCGTGGGCAGCCAGGGACTGCCGACGCCGGTTTCCCACGGGCGCAGACGATCCACGCCGATCTCTCCGGCCAGATAGCGGTGCATCTCCGAGGCCAGGGGCGCGACCTTCTGCTCGATGGCGTCGTGGAAGATGATGCAGTCCTCGGGCGTGTAATCGAAACGACCGCGAGCGATCCAGGCATAGCTGCGATAATCGGAGTAACCGGCGTTTCGGGCGATCTGTCGTCGTTTGGCCAGCAAGTCCATGAACAGCTCGTTCAGCTCATCGCGATGGGCCAGATGCGCGTCCATGATCTTGCGCCAAACCTGCTCGCGCACGGCCCGATCCCGATCTCCCAGCAGGGCCTCGGCCTGGGGAATGGTGAGCGATTCGCCCTCCCATTCGATGCTGAGCCCGCCGATGATCTCCTGGTAGCGTTTGCTACGCAGTCGCAGCTCGGTCTGGATGGGGATGTTATCCTCGGTGAACAAGTCCATTTCGGCCTTGAACCGGCGATAGATCTGGGCCGTCTCCTCATCGGGCTCATAGCCTTCCACGGCCATCCACTTGGCCTTCAATTCCTGCTCGACCACCTGCCATCGCGGATACACCTCCTGCACCAGCTTTTTGAAACGCCCGTTGGCCTCTTCGTCCGCGGTGTTTTCGGTGATGGCCCGGTGAATCCAGGCGACTTCCTCATCCAAAACGCTTTCCAGATCGCTCCACTGCTGCAACCAGGCCCGAACATTCTCGGGCGTCAGCGCCTCGGCCAGCAGCGCATCCACATGCGGTTTGATGCTGCTCCAATCCAGTGCGTCGAGTTCGGGATAGCTGTGTTTCATGGTCTTTCATCCATTTGAGTTTTTGTGACCAAAGTTCTGTCTCATTATACCCGCAAATGATAGAATGATGGTAAAGCAATCAAGCCGTCAGCAACGTTTCCTTGCATCAGGAGGCAGATGATGAAACTTCAATTCTGGGGAGCCGCCCGAACGGTCACCGGCTCCATGCACCTGCTGGAAGTCAATGACACTAAAATCCTGCTGGATTGCGGCCTTTATCAGGGCAAGCGCAAGCTGAGCTACGAGCGCAATCTGAATTTCCCCTTCGATCCCAAAGATATCGATGTGATGGTGCTTTCGCATGCGCACATCGATCACTCGGGCAATATCCCCAATCTGGTGCGACAGGGCTTCAGGGGCAACATCTACACCACTCACGCTTCGCGTGATCTGTGCGCGGCCATGCTGGAAGACAGCGCTCGCATCCAGGAGCAGGATATCGGTTATCTGAACAAGAAGCGGCGACGCAAAGGCGAGCCGCCGCTGAAACCTCTCTACACGGTGCAAGACGCGCTGAACACGCTGCCCTACTTCATCGGCGTGCCCTACTGGCGTCCTATCCCCATCGCGCCAGGCGTGACCCTGACATTCTACGACGCAGGGCACATCCTGGGCAGCGCCATTGTCGTGCTGGATATCGATGAGCAGGGCGCGGGCAAGAAGCGGCTGGTGTTCTCGGGCGACCTGGGGCGGCAGGGGCTCGCGATTTTGCGGGACCCGGAGTTCATCGATCGCGCCGACTATCTGATCATGGAAAGCACCTACGGCAACCGTTACCACGAAACCTTCGAGGACGCCACCCAGAAATTACGCGACATCAGCGTTCGGGCGTTCAAGCAGAAGGGACGGCTGCTGGCGCCGTCCTTCGCAGTGGGCCGCACCCAGGAGCTGGTGTATCGCCTGAATCAGCTTCGCACCAGGCGCGACATCCCCGAATTCCCCATCTATGTGGATTCGCCGCTGGCGGTGAATGTGACCGAGATATTCCGGCTGCATCCCGAATGTTATGACCGCGAGGTGCGCAAATTCATGGCCGCCAATGACAATCGCAGCCCCTTCGGTTTCCATCTGCTGCGCTATGTCCGCAGCGTGGATGATTCCAAAGCGCTGAATTTCACGCCCGATCCGGTGATGATCATTGCGGCTTCGGGCATGTGCGAGGGCGGACGCATCCTGCACCATCTCAAGAATCACATCGGCGATCCCAACGCCATCATTCTGTTCGTGGGGTATCAGGCCGAGAACACACTGGGCCGCAAGATTCTGGATGGCGTGAGCCCGGTGCGCATCTTCGGAGACCTACACGAAGTGCGGGCGCAGATCGAGCGCATCGATGGTTACAGCGCCCACGCCGATCGGGCCGAACTGCTGGAATGGGCCAATCATTTCGACCGTAAGCAGCTCAAGCAGGTCTTCCTGGTCCACGGCGAGGAGGAGGGCTACACCAGCCTGAAATCAGGCCTGGAGCAGATGGGCTTCAAAAACGTCACCGTTCCCCATCGCGGTGACTCATTTACGCTGTAAAACGGCCAGAACAGGCTTTACGAGGCGCCAGTCACTTTGCATTCGAGCGAAATGACTGGCGTTTTTTCTACAACTGTAACTACCTTGACAATGTCACATTACGTTATTCAGCAATTTCAAATGGGTGTGTCCCAAATGAGTTGGAAAGTTAGAATAATCTATTCATTAACGGGGCGCTTCGCGCCCGCGGCCAGCGCCGGGGGATGAAGTCCCCCGGCTAGAAACAGCGCCCCTGCGGGGCTAGCCGGATTTATCCGGCGCTGTTTTGTAG
>JALWDV010000342.1 GCA_027036755.1 Anaerolineae bacterium | reverse complement strand
CGATACCGATGAAACTCCCTTGTTACGTCATTTCGACGACCGTAGGGAGGAGAAATCTCCTCGTTAGCAAGGGGATTTCTCGGTCGCTGCGCTCCCTCGAAATGACGTGAAGAACTTATTTTCAAGGCAGTACAGGTGACAAATATCATAGCCAGACGCCCGTCCCTCTGCGATAATAGAATTAGGAAAACACCCGCGGGCCTGCATCATGCAGCCCCTTTCATACATGGAGGTTATTACAATGAAGCAAGAACTCGTCCGAGATTGGATGTCATCGCCCCCCATCACCATCGACGCCAACGCCACCCTGCCCGAAGCCTGCGATCTCATTCGCAACCATCGCATCCGCCGTCTGCCCGTGATGCAAAACGGCAAACTGGTGGGCATCGTCACTCGCGGTGATCTGCGGGGCGCACAACCCTCCGAGGCCACCACCCTCAGCATCTGGGAATTGAACACATTGTTGGCCAAGCTCAAAATCGAGAAGATCATGACGCCCGATCCCATCACCATTCGCGATGACGCCACCATCCGAGATGCGGCCCAGCTCATGATCGATTACAAGGTCAGCGGTCTGCCGGTCGTCGACGCCAACGGCGACCTCATCGGCATGATCACCGAATCGGATATCTTCCGCATGGTGGTCAAACATTGGCAAGAGGAGCCGGAGCGGGAGCCCGAGCTTGCTTGATCCACATCAGTTTCTTCTCCTTTTGGCAAAGGCTTTGCAGGCGCGGCCAGCCCTGCAGAGCCTTTTTCGTGGGCGCATGGAATGGAGGCAATAGCCACAATATCCAATATCCCACAGCCAATTTCAGTAGATCACGATTTCATCCGCAAGCATACGCCGAATAAATTCAGGTCTCAAGGCGTTCCGCCGCATGTCCCTCTTCAGGGACATTTTCGGCGCGAAAGGCGTCTGTCTGCGCAGGCAGACAGGCGGCCGCAGGCCCCTGGCCCTGATTTCAAATCGGTGGGTCAGTGAAAGTCGTGAAGTACTGAATTTGTCAAGCTCCAAAACGTCTCTTTTGAACCATGCTTAAATTTGGAATTGCTGCGTCCGGGAAAATGGAGTTGGATTCTATTATCATGGCATAGTAAAATGTGGCGTAACTGCTAACGTACCCCGGTTGACAAACCACAAAGGGCACAAAGGCGCCTAAGAACACGAAGAAAAAATGTATAAACTTCCCTTTGTGCCTTTGTGTCTTAGTGTTCTTAGTGGTTTTCGGGAGACGACATTAGCAGTTACAATGTGAACTATGAAACGCCCGATCCGGCTTGCCCTGCTCCTAGTCCTCCTGATTCTCATTCTGGCCCTGATCCCCGCCAACGCGCTTCAGGCTCGCCGCGTCGCGCCGCCCCCCTGGCCCGTCGACGTCGCCGAGCATCATCGCACCATCGCCGTGAACATGGATCTGGCCGATCTGGCGCAATTATCGGACTTCGAGCTGCAACAGCGCATCCGTTACGCCTGGGAGGATGGCGCTCACATCATTCGCCTGCGCGTGCCCTGGGACCTCATCCAGCCCCAGCCGGATGTGTGGAACTGGGAGCCTTTTCAGCGCGTGTTCGAGGCCAATGACTACAACTTCCTTTTCGTTTTCTTGCTGGATGGCTCGCCCGCGTGGGCCCGCGCGCCCGAGGACGCGGACAATCCCTACGCACCGCCCCGGGACGTGCGCGATTTCGGAGCCTTCGCCGCGGAATTGGCCCGCCGCGCGCCCTGGCCTCCGGGCATTGCCGATGGCTGGGTGGTCGCCTATCAAATCTGGAACGAACCCAACATCGGGCCGCACTGGGGCGCTCGCCACGCAGACCCTCAGGGCTACTTCGATCTGCTGCGAGAAGCCAGCAATCGCATTCGCCGCTTCCGCCCGAACTCGCGCATCATGCTGGCGTCTCTGGCTCCCACCACCACCGACGACGGCTTCAACATCCCCGACCCCGTTTATCTCGACCGCCTGCTGAGCCTGGGCGCGGGCGAGTTCTTCGATTTCGCCGGGGGACAAGCCTACGGCTTCGATCAACCGCCCGAAGCGCCCCCGGCCGCCGACGCGCTCAACTTCCGCCGCGTCGAGCTGCTGTACGAGACCCTGGCCCGCCACGGCCTGGGCGACCGCCCCATCTTCATCACCGCCTGGGGCTGGTGGACGCCGCAAGCGCCGGGCCTGGACCCCGAGACCTCGCCCTGGCGCAGCATTCCGGTTGATGGCCTGTTCGAGTATCAGCAGCGGGGCTGGGCGAGGATGCAATGGCATTGGCCCTGGGCCGCCGCGCCCGCATGGGTGCAGTACGCGCCCGGGCCCGACGACGATCCCATTCGCCTGGGCTGGGTGCAGCGAGATGCGTCGGGGGCGCGCACGCCCGCGGGGGAGGGCGTGGCCTCGCTGGCGCACGTAGGCATGGTTGTGGGCGCGGGCGGCTACTCGCCGTATCGCGTCGCCAGGCAGACCTTCGCCCGCAACGACGCCTGGCGCTGGGGCTTCGACGCGGCCGATCCCAAGGGCCCGGGCGCGCCCTTCTTCACCATCTTTCATGGTCAATCCCTGGCCCTGCAGGTGCAGCGCGGGCCTTACAAGGGCTATCTCAATGTGTGGATCGATGACAAACCCGCGCCCGATCTGCCCATGGATCCGGCCACGGGAGACGCCTACCTCTTCCTTTATGATCCCGACAATCGCATCGCCACCACGACTGTGGCCCGCAACCTGTCGCCGGGCGACCACACGCTGCGCATCGAGGCCCAGGGCGGGTGGGGGCATTGGCCCCTGCGCCGCATCATCATCGATGACCGGCCCCATCCCAAACCGTGGCCCTTCTGGCCCATCACCGCGACGCTGACGATAGCGCTGGGCGGGGTGTTGTGGGGATTGTGGAGGGAGGTGGGCAGTGCTCAGTATTCAGTGTTCAGTCGTCGTCAGTATTCAGTGTTCAGTGAGCAGTTTTCAGCGGGCGGCGAGCAGAGGGCGGTCGGATCACTTCAATCATCAATCATCAATCTTCATTCTTTTCTTTTCGCCCTGGCTGCGTGGCTGCCCGCGGCGGCCCTGGTCGTTCTGCCTCTTTACATGCGACCGGTGCGGCTCGGGCCCATCGGTCTGCCGCTGCACGAGCTGTTCATCTGGCTGGGGCTGGGCGCGGCGGTGGGAAGTTGGGTGTTGGATATTGGGTATTGGATATTGGAACGCCGCCGGACTGCTATCCAATATCCAATATCAAATATCCACCTTCTCGACGCTTTCGTCCTCCTGCTGCTGGTCATCGGGTTCTTCGCCGCGCTCGACGCCCGTCTCAAAGGCTACGCCTTTTACGACTGGCGGGTGACCTTCCTCACCCCCGCGGCGTTCTATCTTCTCATCACCCGCTTCACCCTGCGGCGGGCCGGGGGCGTGCGGCTGCTGGGCCGCGCCGCGCTGCTGGGAGGCGCGCTGGTCAGCCTCATCGCGCTGGCGCAATTCGTCACCGGGCATTATGGCACGGCCGAGGGCGCGCCCCGGGTGCAGGCGCTGTATGGCTCGGCCAACAATCTGGCGCTGGTGCTGGGGCGGCTGCTGCCGCTGGCCGTGGCGCTCGCGTTTTGGCCCACGAGCAAAAAAGAATCTCACGCAAAGGCGCAAAGGCGCAAAGAAGGAAAAGGAAGGGATAATCTTGGCGTCTTGGCGTCTTGGCGTGAGAAACTGCTTCCTCTGCTCGCTCTGTTGATTATCGCCGCGGCCGGCTTCCTCACCTTCAGCAAGGGGCTGCTGTTCATCAGTTTGCCGGTGGGGATGCTGACCCTGTTCATCTTCCAGAAGAGCCTGCGCAAGCCCATTCTCGTCCTGGCCGCGCTGGGCGCTCTGGCGCTGATCCCCTTCCTGAACACGCCCCGGCTGACGCAATTTTCATCGGGCACGGGCCAGTTTCGGCTTTATCTGTGGCGGAGCGCCTGGCGCATGTGGCTGGATCATCCCTGGCTGGGCGTGGGCCCGGATAATTTCCTCTACGCCTACCGCAGCTATTATGTGCTGCCCGC
>JALWDV010000341.1 GCA_027036755.1 Anaerolineae bacterium | reverse complement strand
AGCGGATCGCATTCGCGGCCTCAAACCAGATCTTTTTTCAGGGACTCTCCACTATCGCTATGGCTTCGATCTGCCGCCGGGACCGGGGGGATTCACGCCAACATTGGGGCTGGCGTACAGCAACGCCCGACATTATCAGAACAAAGGGCATTACAGTTATGTGGGGCACGGTTGGGTTCTGGCCGGGGCTGATGCCGTCTATATCCCACCCGGAGATGAGAATCTGGATAAGAAAGTGCTGATTCTGGGCGGACAAACCTATTCGCTGAAATACGACCAGGGGTGGTATGCCAAGGAGAATCCCTTCTTGAAGATTCAGGCATCGGGGAATGCGTATTGGCCGGATACCTGGGAAGTGTGGACGCCCGATGGGGTGAAATACACCTTTGGCGCCCAGGGCGTGGGGCGCGTGTATTACTGGAAGCTCTGTGGAACAGGGGATCAACACAAGCGGTATGTGCGATTGCCCCTGGCGCGCGTCGAGGATACCCATGGGAATGTGGTGACTTACACCTGGGACTATGAGACGCGTTCGAAGTATGGCTGTCCGAATTATACGAGCGCGGTGCGGTTGCGGGAGATCGATTATAATGGCGTGAAGGTGATATTGGATTATGTGGATCGCACGGATGAGCCGGACGGTTCCACGACAGGCGAATGGAAATTCTTCCCCACGAAGAAATTGCGGATGGTGACGGTGAAGGTGGGAAGCGAGGTGGTGCAGCAATACCATTTGGAAAATGAGGAAGGGGATTCGGGCCCTACTTCTCAACGGGCCTTGAATCTGGATTGGGTGGCGTCGCAATACCACACCGGACATCCGCGGAAGACCTGGTTTACGTATTCCAGCAGGGCGTTAGCGTATCCTGATAGTTACGCTTATCTCACCGAGGTGAAGAACGCCTTGGGCGGGTGGGTGACTTTCGAGGGGCAGTACAAGGACCCGGCTTATCCGGTCATCACCAAGATGGCGCTCTACGACGGCATGGATACGTCCTCTTCGCCCACGCCGGTGGCCACGTGGACATACGCCTATCAGGATTGGGATGACAGCGGAGGCGAGGAGATGGCCAAGGGGTACAAGCATGTGACGGTGACCCGGCCTGACGGTGCGACAGAGGAACATGGGTTCCACGGCATCAGGACCATCGATGGTCAGCAGACGGACGATTATGCGGGGAAGGAGGAGAAGGTGGCGGTGAAGAAAGGGGGGACGGAGATGAGCCGGCAGGAGAACCAATGGGACGATACGACCACGAGTTTGCCAGCGGGGGGACGT
>JALWDV010000340.1 GCA_027036755.1 Anaerolineae bacterium | reverse complement strand
CTCCCTCCCCCGATACTCGCTGCGCTCGTGTTCGGGGGAGGGAGACGACCATCTGCCAGACAGATTTGCAATCCAGCAGGCTCCTCCCCCTGCAAGGCGTCAGCCGAAGCGGGGGGAGGCCGGGAGGGGGGCTTTTTGTCAAGCCAAATTTGGGTATGGTTCAGATCGTCCTTCCATCAGCTTTACAATTTCAATAGGGTCAACGCCTGGCAAAGCATGTCAAACGTAAAGCGTCAAACGTCAAAACGTGGCGAAACAGGCTCTTTTTGACGTTTGACGGATGACGTTTGACGGAGAAATTGTAAAGATGGTTTTGAATGAGAATGAACCATGCCGGATTTTCTTCGTGTCTTCGTTCCTTCGAGCCTTCGTGGCAAGACATTTTCCAGGCCGAATCAGGCTACCTGAGCAGTTACTCGCTCATACTCATTTCATCACATTTCGTTCATCTCATCAATTCAGGCAGTTACAGCCACTGCCTGGGGCTGCGCAGCATTCTCTGGAGGATATGATGTATCGCATCCTTCCCGGCGACGCGTACCCCTCCTTCTGCCCCGGCGGCGACCGCCTGGCCGTCATGGGATATCTGATTTACATCGTCAACAGCGATGGCGGCGGCCTGCGCCCCCTTATCGCAGGCGAATATCCCGACTGGTCGCCCGTCGACAATCGCATCGTCTTCCGCAACTGCTTCGGCGGCGATTGCGGCATCTGGATCACCGACGCCGACGCGGGCGGACGCCTTCGGCTGACCACCGGGGGCGGCGACGGCCAGCCAGCCTGGTCGCCCGATGGCAAACGCATCGCCTTCATCAGCGAAGAAGAGGGCAACTTCGAAATCTATGTCATCAACGCCGATGGCAGCGGACGCAAGCGTCTCACCAACCGCTTAGTCTCTGATGGTCTGCCCACATGGTCGCCCGACGGCCAGTGGATCGCCTGGCGCAGCGACGAAGGCGGCGTCTGGGGCGTCTGGGTCATGCGTCCGGACGGGTCGGCCAAGCGACGCCTGTTCGACGCTCCCGTTCTGCCCGTCTGGTTCTTCGAAAAACTGGCCTGGCGACGATAATCTCTAACCTGGCTCAGCCAGAACCCAAAAAGCTGATCTCACGCAAAGTCGCCAAGGCGCCAAGCTTTTCTTTGCCTCTCTTTTCCTTTGCGACTCTGCGCCTTTGCGTGAGACATTTTCTTGTCCAGCGAGCAAGGACTCCATAGATCAATGCGTTAACCCGTCCAAAGCCCCTGTCATCACCGGCAGGGCTTTTTCTTCGAAGGACGTCACGCCTCCTGGTCATCGCCCTGCGAAACCGTTATCTCCTCTCCCGTAGAGGGCGTCAACACCGTCTGGCGCAAAACAGAATGCAAACGGCTGCTACGGCGCTTGACCACGATTGCGGTCGCCTGCACGTTGTTGACCACCGCTTCGGTCACATTGCCCACCAGAAGATTCTTGAACAGCGGCTCCTCGGTGGCCCCCATAACCACCAGATCATAATCCTTCGACGCTTCGATAATGGCGTCGGCCACTTTATCGCCCACCAGAAACCGCGTCTCGATGTGGGGATAATCGAGGCCCTCCAGGGTGTAGTTGAATATCTTTCGGGCGCTCACCCGGTGGGCTTCGGTGGCGTTGGGCGGGACGACATGGGCGATGACCACCCGCGCGGGGCCATCCAGCGACATCTGGGCCAACTGCACCGCCAGACGCACGGCCCGGCGGCTGTTGGGCCCGCCCGCCACCGGAACGAGGATCGCATGATACGGGCCATCCTCCGCATCCCGACGATAGCGCACGATAGCCATGTCGGTGGGCGGGTTATCCAACAACGGATCAATGACCGAGCCGAACATCTTGCCGGAGGTGTTGGTGTAACCGGGCCAGCCCAGCACCAGCAGATCAGACGCATTCTCATCCACTGTCTGACGAATGGCCTCATGCACCTTGCGTCCGATGCGAATGAGGGTGTGCACCGGCACATCGAAACGATTGGCCTCTTCGATGACAGCATCCAGCATGGCCCGCCCCTCGCCCAAAGTCAATTGCGGGGGAACAAAGACCACATGCAGGGCCAGCACCTCGCCGTCATTGGCCGCGGCCAGCATCGAACCGATGCGACCCAGCTTATGAGCCTGCTCGACGGTGGCCACGGGCGTCAGCACCGAATAATCCCGACTGATCAGCACCTCCTCCAGCAAAATTTCCTTGGGCTTCTCCTTGATCTCCTTGGTGCGGAAATAAGCGTAATAGGCCAGCATCCCCACCACGATCCAGATGATGGCGGTGAACCAGGCCCGGGGACTGTAGAAAAAGAGGAAGATAGCCAATCCTGCGTTGGCGAGAATAGCCAGAATGGGGATAATCGGGAACCAGGGAATAAGCCAGCCCCGTTTGAGATCGGGCATTTTATGGCGCAAGGTCATCACCGCCACATTCACCTGCAAGAACAGCAGCAGAAACATCACGTCTGCGGCCGCGGCCACCTCCTCGATGGGCAACAACCAGGCCATCAGCAGCATCAGTCCGCCCGAAATGATAACCGCCACATAGGGCGTGTGGCGCCGCGGATGGATTTTGGAGAAGAAGTGGGGCAGATTGCGCACGCGGCCCATGGCGAAAGACACCCGAGACGACGAATAGGTGGTGGCGTTCAGCGCCGACATGGTGGAAACCAGGCCGCTGATCAGCAGGATAATGCCGCCGACGCCCCAGGGGAAGGTCTGCTGCGCCACCTCCACGATGGCGATCTCCTTCTTCTGGGCCAGATAATCCCACACCTTCATGCCCTCTGGCGCCACTGTGGCCCCAATCGCCGTAATGCTGACCAGGATGTAGATAGTCACGGCGATAATGATGGAATAGAAAATCGCCCGGGGCACATTGCGCTGGGGATTGATCACCTCCTCGCCCGACTGGGCGATGATCTCATAGCCCTCGAACGCGATAAAAGTCAGGCCCATGGCCATGAGCACGCCCAGAAAGCCGTTGGGCAGGAATTCGGTGGTGAAGCGCTCATGCCAGGCGTCCATCCGCAGCATGGCCAGGATGCCGAAAAAGATGAACAACGCCAGGATGATGATCTTGGTGATGGTGATGACATTGCCCACAGTTCCCGTCTCCGAAGCCCCGCGGTAATTGATGTAGGTGAACAAGATGATGATAAAGGTCATAAAGATGAGGGTGCGCGTATGGATGGATAGACCGAAATCGGGCATCCCCGCCATGTCCATCAGCTCCACCGTAAAGCGCCCGAAGGCCAGGGCGTACAGGCTGCCCGCCACTGCATGGGCGAACCAGCTCATCCATCCCGCCAGAAAGCCGTTTTCGCCGCCCAAACCCTCCTTCACCCATAGATACCCGCCGCCCGCCTCAGGAAAAGCCGAGCCCAGTTCCGCGTACGCGGAAGCTGTCAGCATAGCCACCAGGCCATTCAGGAAAAAAGCCAGCACCAACGCTGGCCCGGCCACCCCCGCGGCAATGCCCGTCAACACAAAAATGCCAGCGCCGATCATGGCGCCAACGCCGATCATCGTGATGGTGAAGAGCGTGAGATCCCGGCTGAGCGTGACTTGCTCCGCCGGCGATCCGTCGTTGCCGTTATGATTGAAACTCATGGTGATAGCCTCGTTGATGATGTGGAGCGAAAGGGGCGCATGGAAACGTCGTGCTCAAGTTGCGCCATGAGTTGGCTCATTATCCCAAAAATCGGCGATTTCGGCAATACAGATTACAAACAGAGAGATTGTATCGGTTTAGAGGTCGCTATCACGTCATCCGCGAGGGATTTGAAGGAGCTCGAAAAGATAAGGATGCGTCTTGCCGTGGCGGGGTCACCGATTTTTTTTTTGCATCACTGCACTCAGGCGCTACGCGCCTTGTCATCTTCACCAAACAGGAGTCGCCTGTGTCCTTCCGACGTCATCTGTCCCTCTATCTGGGCATTTTCCTCATCGCTCTCAGCACGCTGGTGCTCGAGATTGCTCTGACGCGTGTGTTCTGCGTGTCGCTATGGTATCAGTTCGGTTTTATGATCATCAGCACAGCCCTGCTTGGGTTTGGCGCCAGCGGTTCGTGGCTGGCGGTGCGCCGGGATGCCTTCGAAGGGGATATCTACGCCAAATTAACTCGCAGCACGTTGCTTTATAGCATCAGCGTGCTGGCTGCTTTTTGGGTGATGGTGCACATCCCGCTGGATCCGCTGAAGCCCCTGCTGCCGGGCACGGAAAATCCCCAGGCGGCCACCATCGAGCTCATTCTCTACATGGGGCTTTACTACGCCGTCATCGTCGAGCCATTCTTCTTCGCCGGACTGACGCTGGGGCGGGCTTTTTCCGTCTGGTCGCAGGACGTGGGACGCCTTTATTTCGCAGATCTCATCGGCGCCGGCATTGGCAGCTTTTTGGTGGTGCTGGCTCTGTATGCGTTTTCGGGGCAGCAAGTCGTGGTGCTGGCCAGCATCGCCGCAGCCCTGGCCGCTTTGGCTTTCAGTTTCGTTGTGGGCGGCGAGGCGAGGCGCGTTTATCTGCTTCCGATTGCTATCGGCGTTTATTCTGTGCTGCTGATTGCGGTGATTCTGCCTCTGGCTGATCACATCTTTCCCCTCTACATCCCGCCCAGCAAGCCTTTGCACATCGCCTACGACAAGGAGAATTTCCCCGATGTGACTCTGGAGTACACGGGATGGACGCCCTTCGCCCGCATCGATGTGATGTGGCAGCCAGGGATGAAGGGACAGGCCTGGGGGCTGAGCGGCGCGTACAAGGGCCCGCTTTCCGAGCAGAAGTTCATCACCATCGAATACTACGGCTGGACCAACTTCGGCACCTTCCGCAGCGGCAAACTCACCCTCACCGCTCTGCTCATTCAGGCGCTAACTCTGGCGGCGGCGCTGATCATCTGGCCCCTGTGGCGTTTTCATCGCCAGAGTCTGAGCACCCGCGGCGCCAAGCGCTTCTTGCTCTATTTCGTGGCCCTGGGCGCAGGCTTCATCTTCATCGAAATCGGCCTGATGCAGCGATTCATCCTCTTCCTCGGACATCCCACCTTCGCCCTTTCGGTGGTGCTATTCTCCCTGCTTCTGTTCAGCGGTCTGGGCAGCTATCTTTCCGGCAAGCTCACGCCTCTGGATGTAGACCCCCGCCGCGTGTTGCGGTGGATCATCCCGGCCCTGGCCGTGCTGATGCTGCTCTACATCTTCATGCTGCCGCCCGTGCTGCAATGGGGACTGGGCTGGTCCACGCCCGTGCGCACCCTGTTCTCCATCCTGCTCATTGCGCCCCTGGGCTTGCTGATGGGCATGCCCTTCCCGTTGGGATTCCGTCTGGTGGGCGAGGTGAACGATCTGCTGGCTCCGTGGGCCTGGGGCGTCAACGGCTTCGCCTCTGTGGTCGGCTCCATCCTCTCTGTGATGCTGGCCCAGACCATCGGCTTCTCCCAGGTCATGGCCCTGGCCATCCTCATTTATCTGATTGGCCTGGCCGTGCTGCTCTCCCTGAGAACCGACGCCGGCAGCCCGGCTCCCGCCAGCGCATAAAAAACGGACAATCGGGGACGGACGCAGAGAGTCTTCCGGGCGTCCATCCCCGATTGCCCACCCCATCGTTACATTACGCTTTGTTGCGCGGCAGCTTGTCGAAGGGCGTAAACAGCCGCAGCGCCATGAATACCGCCAATACGATGAAAACGCTGGCCCAGGCCGCGATGGCCAGCAAGCTGCGGCCCGAGAGGGGCAGCCACCGCACGAAGCCGCCCAGCAGCAGCGCCAGCCACATGACGCCCACTCCGCCCATCCACAGCCATGTTGTCCAGCTTTGCCAGGCCGATTTGCGGTTGCCGAAGCGGGCGATGAGCAGCCCCAGCAATGCGCTGGAAGTCCACAACAGCAGCATATCGTGCAGATAAAAGATGCGCAGCGTGCCCGCGCCCCAGGCCCAAACGCCCGGGATGATCATCAGCAGGGCGGAGCCGATCTGCACAAGCAGTCCCAACAATCCGAACTTCACCAGCAGGGGCAGATCATCCCGCCGCAGGTAAAAACGATAAAGATAAATCGCCACCAGGCCCGCCACCACCAGGTTCGCCGCGGAAGCCACCCAGAACAGCCACGACGGGAGCAGATCGGGGGACATGCCCAGCAAAAAGGTGGGGAGAATGAACAGCGCCAGGCGTTTGGCCGAAGGCAGGTTCAGCACGGGCGCTCTGTTTTCGAGATAAGCGACGATGACGCCAAACGTCGCCAGCATCAGCCATCCCGTTGTGAACAGATCCAGGAAGAGGTGGAGGAAGAGGTGCTTGATGAAGTCGTTCTCGATGCTCAGGGCCAACAGAACCGGCTCGGACATGGCTCCCATGCTAGCGATGAATAGCAACACGATGGCCCAATTCCACAGCCTCAGGGCGGGGGGCTGCTGCGCCATGCCGCGCGTAGCCCGCCAATAAAGCGCCATGAACCAGAACCAGGTCAGGCCCGCAAGCCCGGCGCTGATAGCGCCCAGGGGCATCTCGGCCGAGCCGATGCGGGTGACGCCATAGCCGTTGGGCCAGAACGCGGCCAACTGCAAGAGAGAGAAGATGAGGGTGGCGACCATTTGCCAGCGCACGCCTCTGGGCAAGGGCCTGCCGGTGTATGCGGTCAGGCGCTGCCAGATGAGGGTCATCAGCGCCAGAATCGTCCAGCCGAACATGGTGTGGCTGTGGGCGTGAACGATGTTGTGGAGTCGCCCCCAGCCTGGCGGGATGCCATAGACCAAACCAAAGCGTAAAAAAGACCCCACCGATCCGGCAAAGGCGAGGATCAGCAGGGCGAAGAAGGCGTGCTTGCGAAAAAACGCGGCGTTGTCGGGCATGATGGAAGAGGATGGGAGTGATGGTGGGGGCGACGAATGAGACGGGGGCGTCTGAGCTCGGTTGGAAGCATGAAAATGGAACGCAGACACATCTGATGCACACAGATTTTCGCAGATTATTTGTAACTGCCAACGTATGCCAGTCGGTCGTCTTCTTTCACTCAAACCTGACAGGTTCTCGTAACCCTGGCGGTAATCAATTTTCAACCTGCAACGATGTGTGCAAGGCTCTGAATCGCTGCCAAAGGAACCTGTCAGGTCAATTCAAGCGAAAACAACCATAGCAGTTACGACTACTTTTGATTTGGGTGTGTCCAAAATGAGTTGGAAAGTTAAAACAATCCATTCATTGGCTGGGCGCTTCGCGCCCGCCGCCAACGCCGGGGGATAAAGTCCCCCGGCTAGAAACAGCGCCCCTTCGGGGCTAGCCGGATTTATCCGGCGTTGTTTTGTAGCCCGGCGACTTCATCGCCGGGCGGACGTGGCAAACGCTTCCAACCGAAATTGGACACACCCTTTTGATTTTACCTGCGCAGATCAACTTTTCCTGCGTCATCTGCGTTCTATTTACCGATAAAATCCCTGATTACGTCATTCCGACGACCGCAGGGAGGAGGAATCTCCCTCAGGTGCGACGCACTTACCGCGGGTCTCAAGTGCGTCGCACCTTTGTCGCAGTGCTCCCTCGAAATGGTGCGGAAGAGACGTAATGCGTGTTTCGCGACGCGAGACGACCTCACGCATTACGCATCACGCCTCTTCGATCTTTCACCTGTTATCGTCCGGGCGGGAAGAGCGCTATGACATCCCCTTGCTTGAGGGGCTGATCGAAGCCGCCGCTGTAACGCACTTCCATGCCGTTGAGCAGGATGCGCCAGTAGGGGCCCTGTCGCGGCACATAGACCTTATCGAAGTCGGTGGCCCAGGTGGCTTCCACATCGTCTTCGGGCGCTCGCCAGGCCACTTCGAAGAATTCCTCGCGCAGCACCGGGTGGTAATTGAAGAATTTGCGCAAGACGTCGCCCAGGGTTTCGTCGCTATGGAAGTGGACTGTTTGCTCCTCGCGTTCGGCCATGGCCTGCAACTTGCCATAGAGTTTGACTGTGACCGTGAGCGGCCCGTCATCCACCTTGAGAGCCATCTGATATCCGGCCAGCATCTGATAATTTTGCAGCATCAGGTACTTGTCCCAGGCTCCAATGGCGACCGCTGCCAGTTCTCGATCGTGACCGTAGTGGAGGATGCGCTCCGCGAAATGCGCCTGCACCATCGAGACGGCTCCCATCACCCACTGGGGCGGGGTGTGGATGCCGCGCGGGCCGTGACCGGCATGGAGAATGCCGGCATCGAAGAGATAGCGCGCGAATTCGTCGCTGAGATCGACGCCGATGGCGCGGGCCATCCAGGTGGCGAAAAACTGACGCCGCTCTTCAAGATGCTGCTCATCCATCTCCTGCTCCCAGCCCAGGATGGAAGCGGTTTCGTCAAAAGACGCCAGATAGTCATAGGCTCCCACCACAAAATCGGCTGCGTCTCTGAGCAGCGTTTCAGATGTGCGCCGCATCGCCACGATGGCATTTTCATCTTCCAGACCCAGGTAAGCGATGAGTCGCCGCCACATGTGAATCGGGTCTTCCAGTCCGGTCAGCTCCAGAGGATATTCGCGGGATTCAGTTTCGGGTTTCAGGGTTTCGAGCATGATGCGCCTCATTCATGGAATCGGGAAGTAACTGCTAACGCACCCGGTTAACAAACCACAAAGGGCACAAAGGCACTAAGAACACAAAGCAAAATGTATAAATTTCCCTTCGTGCCTTTGTGTCTTAGTGTTCTTAGTGGTTTTCGAGTAACGACCGGTGACGACCTTAGTAGTTACGTTGGGAAAAAGCAAAAAACCAATGACGCGTTGTCGGACAACGCCTGATAGTTAGAGAGCGGGCGGGGCGAAAACGTTACAGGCGAGACAAGTTTCGGCTGCGATCTGGATTGGATGTGTGAGGTGCGGCGCGTGGGGAGGGGCGGCGCATTTCCCTCCGGGATCAGCGTTATTTTTGGGGCGGAATGCCGTTGATGCTCTTCTCTCGACAATCGCAGGCCGTGATCTTCTGGCCGTCAGGCCCGATGAGACCGCCCTCGTAGGCGGTGTCTGCGCCGAATGCAGTCCAGCCATCCAGTTGCATGGGGATGGGCCCGCCCGCAGCCACCCACGCGCCATTGTAGCGCCGGGCGATGTGCAAATGCGAGCTCGCGGCCTGCCCTCCTTCGCAAGAGGGATGCCCGACGGGATCGCCGGTTTGCAGATGCGTTCCCTCGGGCGGACGTTCGCTCAGATGCAGATATTGCAGCACCCAGCCGGTGCGCATATCTCCATCCTCGTCCAGGTCCACCAGCAATTCGCCGCGATTGTTGCGCACGATCAGGCCCGGCGCGGCGGCCCTGGCCCAGGCCTGGGCGGAGATGCAACTGCCGATGGGCGCGTCCTGCGGCACGAAATCCAGCGCGGCCCAACTGCTGCTCGCGCCCCAGGCGCCGTGAGGGCCGCCGGTGAGATACCACCATTCATCGGGCTGCCAGGGAAGTTGCAATGGCGGCTGTTGCAAGTCCCAGGGCAGCACTCGTCCCTGATCATGTTGGAAGGGATCGCCAAACAGACGTTGATAGGCGGCCATGAACGCGTCGATCTCGCCCGGAAGCTCGTCGAAAGTGACATCCTGCGCCAGGACGCGCTGAATGGCGATTGTGCCGGGATTCAGGCCCGGCGCGCCGCGGGCGATGCTATAATCCCGGAATCGGATGCCCGTCTCGCCCCGCTCCATCCAGCCGTAAAAGCCGCTGTTCAGGGAAGCCGCGGCCCACTCCAGTTGCACCTCCAGCCCGCCGCCGGTGGCCAGATGCCCCAACGGGAAGTCTTTAGCCGCGCCCTGAGGCTCTTCGGGGTTGGTGACCCAGCCGCTGCGGGCCTCCAGCAGGGCCAGGAGCACCCGGGGTCCCACGCTGTAACGCATGGCCACATAATCCACCAATTGCGCGCCGCCGAGGGTCTGGCCGTCGTACCAGGGTTTGGCGTACTGCGCCAGCCATCCGCCCTGCTCCTGCACAAAGGCCTCGGTGTCGAAACCGACATACCCAGGCCCGTACACCACCTCGCTATCGGGCAGCAGCGTCTTCGCGGGCGTGGTGCGATTGGCCGGATAGGGGATCATCAACCGTTGGCCCGCAGCCACGGCGTTGGGGTTTTCGATGTGATTATAGGCGATGATCTCGCCCAGCGACACGCCGTAGCGGGCCGCGATGGTGGAGAGAAACTCGCCCTGACGCACCCGGATGGGGACGGCCGCGATGTCGGGAGACGCGGTCGGGCCCGGCGTGGGCGTGGGCGTTTGCATTGGGAGAGCTGTGGGCGGCGGCGCGGGCGTTTGCGACGGCGTCAGAGTGATGGTGGGAGACGGCGTTTCGGTGGGGATGATTGCATCCTCCGGGCTGGCCGCGGGCGGCGTAGATTGCCCCGCGCGTTCGCCGTCGCGATGACATCCGGCCAAAAGGAACGCCGCCGCCAAAAGCAGTGCGAATTTCGCCAGCCTGGCCCGATTCTGTGCCAAAAAAGAAAGCGATTCGGTCATTGATCCGTCCTGATGTTGGCGGCTAGTATAGCACACCCCCATTCATCCCAATGCATTTTCCCAAACGCCATGTCGCCGGTCGTCAGATCTCTTCTTCCTGCAAAATTCGGATAGCGTCCGCCAGGAACGCAGGGGAGCCCACCAGCAGCAGCACGTCGTTCTTTCTGAGAACAGTCTCGCCGTGGGGCACGATGCGCTCTTCTCCCCGACGAACGCCCACCACCAGCACATCGCCCGGCAGGCGGATGTTGCGCAGCGGCTCATTGAAATAATGTCGATTGCGCAGGCGGGCCTGACGCATCTCCATATCTTCAACCTGATGCGAGATCATGTCGTAAGATTCGGGGAAGAGCACAGACCCCTCCAGCGCCATCAGCGTGGCCAGGCCCGGATAGATCACCCTGACGCCCAATCGCTCCAGCGCCTCCATCCGCTGCTTTTCCTCCCGCTGCCAGGTGACCACATTCTCTACGCCAAAATCCTGCAGGGCCATCTTGCACACCTTCTCGTTGAAATCGGAATTGGCGCTGAGGCAGATGAAGTTGGCGACGTTTTCGATGCCTGCGGCTTTCAGCACCTCGGGGTCTCGGGCGTCGCCCAGGGTGAGTTTGATGTGCGGGTCGGGCAAATCGGCGCGGCGGAACGCGTGCCGGGTGACCACGGTGACGGGCATGGTCTTGGCCAGTTGCTTGGCCAGCGCCAGGGCCAACTCCCGCGAGCTGACGATGATCACCCCCTGACGGTTGCTTCTTTGCTCCCGTTTGGGCAGCAGAAAATCGAACAGGATGGGGGAGACAGTCACCGAGATGATGGCGACCAGGATGATGGCGGTGTTGACGGCTTCGGAGATCAAACGCAAATCCAGTGCAATGGCCGAGGCCGCGATGATGAGGGAGAGACGGGCCGAAAGCAACGCGCCCGCGGCGAAGGTCTCCCGCCATCCAAACGCCAGCCGGAAGACCAGCCCGGCTCCGAATTTGATGACAAACGCGGCCAAAAGCAGCGCGGGCAGAAGCAGCAGATTCTCGGGCGAATCGAGCAGGCTCTTCAAATCGAGATTCACGCCCACCATGATGAAGAAAATGGGGATGAAGAAACCGAAGCCGATGGCGTCCAGCTTTTCTCGCAGCACCGGATTGTTGCGATCCGAAAGCACGCTGACCAGCGCTCCCGCCAGAAAAGCGCCCAAAATCACCTCGACGCCCAACACGCTGGCCAGAGCCGCCAGCGCCACCATCAGCGCAAAACTGCCCCGCACCCGAATCTGGGCGGTGGTTTCGGTGAGCTCGCGCAGCACCTGGCCCAGCCCGGGGATGGCGAGCAGAAACTTGCCCACCCGCAAAAAGACCGCCACCGCCAGCAGCAGCACGAAAATCAGCAGCACATCCAGGGTGATGCCTTTGACGATGAGCGCCACATCGATGCTGAGCAGGAACAGGGTGATGAAATCGGCCAGCAGCGCCGAAACCAGAATGGTTTGGCCATAGGAGGATGTCACCAGTCTCTTTTCTTTGAGGATGGGCATGACCACGCCCAGGGACGTGGTGCTCAGAATCAGCCCCATGAGCACCGCGGCATCGGTCATCCCCAACTGCTTCATCCCCACGCCGATCGCCATTCCCAGCGCCAGCGTGATGACGAAACTGCTGACAGCCAGCGTCAGCGGGCGCTTCCACAAGGGCTGCTCCTCTCCGGCCACAGGCGCGAGCGCCCCGAAATCCAGCTCCAGGCCCGAAAGAAACATGAGGAAGATGAACCCAAACCAGGCGAGAAATTGGATGATCTCGCTGTCATCGGCCACCAGTTGCAGCCCGCTCTTGCCGATGATGACGCCCACGATGATTTCGCCCACCACAATGGGCACGCGAAAACGTTGCAAGCGGCTGGCGAGCAGCGGAACCAGGGCCGCCAGCGCCGTGATCAGCAAAAGAGAAAAAAGGACTTCCTGGTTGTGGGCTTCCATAGCGGCGCTATTTTACCACAGCAGCTCTCGCAAGGAGAATATCGGGCTAACCAGCCGATTCAGAACTGGAGTCTGGCGAAAACTATTTTGGTCACTCGAAACGGTCTTTTTCACCACAGATCACACGGATTTCACAGATTTTTTGTTTGATTTTTCGTAACTACTAAGGTAGGCCTGCTGAGCCAACGTTCAAGACAACGTTCGTCAGTTTTGCAGCCTTGGCCGCTGTACCTGGCCCCCACCCCGGCCC
>JALWDV010000339.1 GCA_027036755.1 Anaerolineae bacterium | reverse complement strand
TATCGGGGGAGGGGCGGGGCGGGGGCGAAAGGAGGCCGGGAGGGGTGAATTTGCCTCCTCGCCGCGTGCGGATTCTAAATTTGGAATTGCTGCTTAGCAGTTACTCCGCGACAGCTTTTTCTCCAATCGCTGCAAACGATGATGCAACGCAGCCAAAACCTCATCGCGCCCATGATGCGATGACCAGCTTTCGGCCCGGGCGATGGCCTCCAATGTCCACGCCCGGGCTTTTTCTATCTCGCCCGTGCGCCATTCGTGATGTTTCGCTAGCTCCACCAGGGCCTCCACGTCATTCGCGAGGCGCATATCGGCCAGGGCCCGCCACCAGATCGCGGCTTCATCCCCCCGCTGGCTGCGCTTGAGCAGCAGCGCCAGCTCGCGCATGACCTGGACCCGAACCGCGGGCGGCAGTTGCGCGTCCAGCGCCCGCCGAAACGCCCGCTCCGCGGCCTCGATATCGCCCGCCCGCTGCCAGGCGCGGCCCAACGCCAGCAAATCGCCGGGATGCGGCTCCATCTCTCCGGCCAGGGTGGCGGCGATGACTCGGGCCAGGGGCGCCATGCTGACCACATCCTCGAGATTGTGATACAGCACTGATTCCATCGCTTGCACGCGGCCCCGCCCCCGGGCGAACTCGAACCACAGGCCGGGGATGAGATAGGAGGGGATGTCGAGGCCGCTGCGGCGGTGTCCGAGGATGCGCCGTTCGAGATTGCCGAAATTGCACGCGCCCAGCCGCGGTCGCCACAACCTGCGCGCGGGATGCAGCAGATCGATGTGGGGGCGCTCGTCGGGCGGCTCCACGCCGCTGAGGATGAAGCGGGAGCGCAGCAGGGGCCAATCGAAGGCCCGCCCGTTGAAGGTGATCAATCCGCCCCGCTGGGCGATGAAGCGCGCCAGATCGGGCAGATACGCCCGCTCCTCCACGGGATTGCGGGCGAAATACTGCCGCACCACATACGCGTCCTCCTCGAAAGTTCCCACGCCGGTGAGGAAGACGATGGTTCCCGCGCCGCCAGCCAGCCCCGAGGTCTCTGTGTCCAGAAAGACGCCCTGGCGAAAGTCGAACGCGTCGGTTTGGGTCAGATGGGTCGCGGCCTGGGGCGAGAGGGTTAGCAGATCGCCGATGGCGACGCGCCCCTGCCGGTGGGTCAGTGAGAATCGCTGGGTGCGGAGGAGATACGCGCCCCGCTCCCCCACCACCTCCTCCATCCCTTCCAGCTCGGTCAGGCAGGTCGCGCCCGCGGGCGCATGATGCGCGGGCGCGGGAGGGGCGGTTTGTTGCGGCGGTGGCGACGCGGACGCGCGATCCCGCGGCCGTTTGCGCAAGCGTCCCGCCTTGCGCAGGCGCTGCAATCGGGCCTGAATGTCGGAGGGATCAGAAGATGGCTCGGTCACTTGTTCGCTTCGTCGTCAGCGGGAGCGGGCGGCGCGGCCTGCTGCAATGATTCCCAGGCCGCTTGCAGACGTTCCAGTTCGGCGGGCTCGGTGGAGACATGCCCGTATTCGTAATCGTTGTACGCGTCGGTGATGCGCCGCAGGGCCTCATCCTGGCCCGGAAAGGCCCGTTGCAATGCGGGGAGATAGTCGTTGGGCGTCCACGCGGGATCGCGCGGGTGGCCGCGCCGCGCGGCCAGCTTCTGCATGTTGGCGTAGATGTGGCGGATGGAGATGGCCGCGTAAAACTTCCGGCCCAGGCCGAATTGCCCCGCCAGTTCCGCGGCCTCTCTGAATCTTTCAAGACCGCGGCGCAGTGCGTTTCGCAGGCCCCGCCCCTCGACGCCCGCGGCCCGTTCATATTCCACGTCTTGCAGCGTCGCGCTTCGGGCCTGGCTGCGTTTGGTCAGCCAGAAGACCAGCGCCAGGAGAATGGCCAGCAGGATGGCGATGGGGATGACATAACGGAAGAGGGTGACGATCCAGGCGGGGGGCGTGTAGGCCGCCTGCTCCTGGCCCGCGAATTGGTTGGTTTTGGCGAGATTGCGGGCCATGCTCTCCAGCACCTGTTTGCTGTCCTCGCTGTTGATGCGGCTGGCGATCAGGGCCAGCAGCCACTCGATCAATGGCGACAACAGGCGCATGAACGCCAGGACGACGACCTGCACGTAAGGCGTCATCCAGCCCAGAACGGGGGTGAACAAGCGCCACAACGCCCGAAATCCCGCCAGACTCCATATCTGCCCGAACAGCCAGCCCAGCGCCATCACCGTGGTCACGCTCAGGCCGACGACGCCCAGCCATAGCCTCGGGATGTTGGCCATGTTTTCGCTGACGGCCCGGGCCTTGTCCTCTGAACGTCCCAGGGCCACCGCCAGCAGCCCGAAAAAGAAGAAGACGTAGATGAAGATCATGGCGGATTGATGGCTGGCGATCCGGTAAAAGGAGACGGTGAACAGCAGCGCCAGCACGCCCTTGCGGAAATCATGGCCGATGACGAAAAAGCTGATCTCCCGCTGCAGGAAGGTGACGGCCCGCCACCAGAGAAACGCCAGCGCACCGAGAATCACGACCATGCGCATGACGTCATCGCCGGGGAGCGCGAACAGGCGGCTCAGCCAGCCCAGGCTGAACAGGGGCTCATCACCAAAGATGAAGAGACGGATGGCGAGCAGTCCCAGCAGGATCAACACTCCCGCCACGATGATCTCGAACGCGGGCGAGGGGATGTCGCGTTGTTCGAGGATGTGGGCGATGACCATCATGCCCAGCATGGCCAGCCACAATCCCGCCAGATAGATGATGGGGGGCGTGCGCCAGGTGTCGGGCAAGAAGAACAGGGCCAGGGGCGCGAACCATGCCATCTCCATGGCGGTGAGGGAGAAAAAGATGGCGTTCTGCACCCAGGGCAGGCCGCGGCGGGGAAGAAGGGAAGCGGGCGTGGTCACGAGGAGGTGGAAGTGGGAGGAGGTTTCAGCGCAGGTTCAGGCGGCGGATTGCCTCATGTTGCATCTGTTCGGGCGAAAGCAGCGCCTCGGCCCCGTAATCGGGGATGCCCAGATCCAGTTCGTCCATCGCGCCTTCGGGCACGCGATACACGATGACGCCCTCCAGTATGTGGGAAAGGGGACGCTGATCCAGGGTGATGAGGACGATGCGCCGCCCCGTGGCTTTCAGATCAAGCAGCGTCGCGGCCAGCTCTTCGGAGAGGGTGGATGAGATGACGACCAGGGTGGCGCCCCAGGGCAGATGAGGGCTTTCTTGCGCCAGCAGCCGGTGGAAGGGAGCGGTGGCGAAGGGGGTGACCGCGGCCAGCAGTTCCAGAATGGCGGTGAGCTGGGCGGGCGAGCGTCCGGGCAGGATTTTGAGGCTTTGGTCGGAATGGGGCAGCGCGCCATTGGCCAGCAGGCCCGCGGGCCAGCGTTCCATCATCGCATAATAGCTGACCGAAGCGGCGATGCTCACCACCTGCTCCAGGTGCTCGGGGATGACCCCCATGTAACTTTTCTCCACCGTCTGCACATTCAGACAAACCATGAGGCTGGCGTCGTTGGTGGGCTCCAGCACGCGCGTCTGGAGCTGTTGGCGGCGGGCCGTGGCCTTCCAATGCACCTTGCGAAAATCGTCCTCATGCCGATAGTCGCGCACGCCCACCGTGCGCAGGGGGTCTTCGAACATGAACCGGGGAGCCAGACGGTCGCCAAAAGGCTCTTTGGCGGGCAGCCCCAGGCTGGTCAGCGGCGCGATCCGAGGGTAAACCACCAGGATTTGCCTGTTTTCGTTGCGGCGGACGCTGCGGAACATGCCGAAGCCGTCGCCCGTTTCGATATCCACCGGCCCGAACGCATGAAAGCCGCGGGCCACCGCCCGCACCCGATAGGTTCGCGAAGCCTTGTCATGCCATTTCACCGCCCAGAAATTGCTGAGCTCTCCCTGCCCCGTGTCACCCCGGATCAGCAATTTGGCTCCCTCCATGACCAAATCTCTGGGAAAAACGTCGGAGGTGGTCACCCAGGGCAGGGGCAGAGATTTGCGGTTGATTAGACTGACCCGCATCTCGATGGTTTCGCCCAGAAACACGCGGCGTTCTGAAAACGTCCGTTCATATTCCAGCCCGAAGAAGGCCAGTTTGTTCCAAAGCCAGCTCGCTCCCACGATCACCAACAGAATGGCGGCCGCCATCATCAACTCGGGGAGACGCAGGAGCAGGCCCGCCAGGGTCACCATCAGGGCCATGGCGATCCAGACCGAATTGAACTGCTCTTGCACCGAGGCGTCGATGCGGCGGTCGCGGTGGCCGAAGTATTCTTTGAAAGAGGCTGCAAAGCCTTTATTGCTGATCATGGTTGGCTTCAGATGAGGGCGGAGAATCTTCGTACAGCTTCAGAAAAGCTTCGACGACTGCTGGGTCGAATTGCGTTCCTGCGTTTTTCTTGATCTCGGCGATGGCGACTTCGTGCGGACGCCCCGATTTGTAAACGCGTCGATCCGTAATAGCGCCATACGTGTCCACGATAGCGAGAATCCTGGCCCCCAGGGGGATGTCCTCCCCAGCAAGACGATCGGGGTAACCACCGCCGTCATATCGCTCGTGATGATGGCGGACTATCTTTGCTGCGCCGCGCAGACGCGGCAAAGGCCGCAGGATGTTTTCTCCGATCTCGGGGTGCTTGCGCATGATCTCCCATTCCTCATCGGTCAGCGGGCCGGATTTCTTCAGAATATCATCTGGCACGCCGATTTTGCCAATATCGTGTAAACGGGCGCCGAAACGCATATCCTCGATCTCCCGCTGCCCCAATTCCAACGCTTCCGCCACTGCCACCGCCATCTCCTCGAGCCGCTGAGAATGGTCCGCCGTGTAGGAATCTCTGGCGTCGCTGGCCAGCGCCAACGCCAGCGCCGTATTGAGATAAGCGCCTTCCACTTCGTGGAACAGAAACACCCGGCGCAATGTCATCATCAGCAGCTCCGCGATGCTTTTGACCAGTCTGATTTCGGCGGTGGAGCATCTCTGTTTGTTCCACTCCGTGACCAGCGCTCCTATGGGGTCTCCTTCGCTCGCAAGGGGCAATATCCAGGCGAATTGTCCTGATCCCGAGAAGATCAATTCCTTTTCCGCGGGCTTCAGGGCTGAATCTTCTCGCGAGATTCTGAAACAATCGGTTTTTGGGTTGTTCGTGCGAGCAATTACCGGATAGGCTTTGATATCTTTCACCCAGGCGTGATGCGGGCCGGTGATCGTTCTCGGGATGACATAAGCGCGGAATTGATCGCCAGTCAGGATGATCTTGGCGTGAATAAGCCCCTCGATGTCTTCCATCATAATTTCGGCCGTGGCGTTGACCACTTCTTCCACAGTGTTGAGGGAGGAGAGCCTGCGCGATAGCGAGTATAGGAGCGTGATTTCCTGAGCCCGCTTCCGCTCCTCCTGGATAGACAGCGAATTTGCAATGGAGATAGCCAAAGCGTCAGCAATCTGCAAAAGCGGAGGCAGTTTGTCAGACGAAAATTCATCGAGATTGCGACTGACGATATTCAAAGCGCCCAGCACTTCATCTCCCACCACCAAGGGCATGCTGATTCTTGAGCGATAGCCCGCCAGGTATAGCTGCTCCTCGAAGGGGAACGCCCTCTCGTCAGCCAGATCCGGGGTAATGTGAACCCTGCCCTGGAGGATATCGGGCAGCGCTGCGACGCCATCCTGAGATTCCCATCGATCTGCGACCATCCCATCGTCCGCGCCTGTGATGACTTGCAGCGTAAACCCGTCTTCATTCTCGTCTGGCAACGCCATGCTGATTCTCTCGGCTGCGACCAGCTTTCGAATGCCCGAGACAATCTGTGGAAACGTCATTTCCACATCCTGCGTTTCATTTAGCGAGCGGACAATGCTGCTGACGCTTTCCTGCTCCAGCGCCCTGCGATTCGCCTGCTCCATCGAGATGGCTTTTTCGATGGCTATCGTGGTCAGGTTGGCGTAGATTGCCACCAGGTCCATCTGCTGGGCGGATAGATGGCTGTTTTGCTGCATGAAGATGAGGAGGTTGCCGAGTATAGCCGAATGGCGTTTGAGCGGGAACGCGATGGCCTGGCACGCATCTTCCAATCGCAACCCCTCGGGCAAGCGGCTCGGTTCAACCGCCGTAATCGCATGGATATCCGCCAGAACTTGCGACATCTCCTGCACCAGCTTCGCATTATTTTCATCCGTCAGCTCATTGCCGAACCCGTCAATGCCATACGCGATGTTATGCGCTTCGTCGAAAAGCTGTATGTACACCCCCTCGGCGCGGAGCGCATTTTTCAATGACTGCGCCGACACTCTCACCGTCTCCCTCACCGTTTCTGTTTTGCCAATCGCCTGGCTGGCGTGATAGAGATTCGTGGTGGTTTGCAGCAATGTCGAAAGCTCCGTCATCCTCTGCGCGTTTTCCAGCGCAATGGCAAGCTGATTCGCCACCGTCTGCAGTGTGTCGAAATCCTCCTGATCAAAGGCGTCTAGCTCATCATCCTCTACAATCAGGACGCCAAACAGTTGTTTCATGGTCTGGATAGGCACATCCACTTCGCTCTTCGAATCAGCGCCGCCCGGATGATAATCGGTTTCTTTCGTAATATCGGGCCAGTAATGCAACTTTTGCTGCTGGATGGTTTTTTCGATCAACCCTCGCCCCTTTGGCACTTTGCTCCCGATCCGCTGGCAGTCATTTCCCTGGCAATCGACCACTATCCGCTCCTGGGTGTCCGGTTCCAGCAAGATGACATACACATAATCATAGCCCAGCTTTTCATGCACCAGCCGGGCGACAGCGTGGCACGATTCTTGTGCGCCCTTCAATTTGGAAAGCTCCGCACTGATCTGATGCAGCGTTTGCAGGCGATTGATGCGTTGATGCAGACGCTTGATCAGTTGAGCGTTGAAAACAGCGCCGGCAGCCTGCGACGCAAGTAGTGAAAGGGGCTCGATATCCTCCTCGGTGAACTTTCTTTCGCTCCCTTCGTGTTCGTAAACCACCAGCACGCCGATCAACTCGCCGCCGTGCATCATGGGGGTGCCGATAATGGCGGCGATGCGGGCGTCCGCATAGCTGGGCGAATGATGCTCCCAGTTGCTGTAATTGTCCAGGATCATGGGGCGGCGCGTCTTGGCGATCCGTCCCGCAAGTCCTTCTCCGAATGAGAGCGGGTATCCCAAATTCGCGCTATCGGCGGCGACCGTCAACTGTTTTCTGGATTCATCATACAAAAAGATCAGGCCATGAGGCGCTTTCAAGAGCCCGGTCGCCTCGATGACGATCTTGTTCAGCAACGCGTCGATGTCATGCTCAGCCATCAATTCTGTCGATATCTCGTTGAGCGCTTCCAGTTGTGAGACTTTTTTCTGCAGGTCTTGATAAAGCTGTGCATTTTTGAATGCGATGGCTGCCTGCGCTCCCAGCATCTGCAGGAATTCAATCTCCTCCTGTGAGAATTCCCTCGGGGTCCTGGTGCTGACATCAAGCGCTCCGATGACTTCGCCATTTACGATCAACGGAACGCCAAGATAGGAGACGATCTGGTCGATGGAGCCGCTTTCTGTCTGCTTCCATCGCTTGTCTTGCGAAACATCCGGTATGTAGAGATTTTGTTTGTGCAAAACAATCCAGCCGACCGCTCCTTCGCCAATTTCAAAGGAAAGGCATTTTTGCATCTCGGGATCATAAGAGCCTTTCGCCACAGCAGGAATGATCCGCCCCAATGATCTGTCTACAAGGAAGCCCACGCTCATATCACACTGAAGTTCACCGATGACATGCGTAAGCAGCGTATCCATCTGGTGTTTCAGATCCAGCGTGGAGGAAATGGCGGCGTCGATTTTCTGAAGCGCCTCAAGTCGTCTGAGGCGATTCTGGGCCTGTTCCAGTAATCGGGCTTTGACTATGGCGATGGCCAGATGCCCGGCAATGATTTTGATCAGTTCAATATCCTGCTCGGTGTAATGACGCGGCGACGAATGATACGCAGCCAATCTTCCCAAAATCCGTCCCTGGTGGATGATAGGGACAAATCCCATTGCTCTGATTCCTTCTTCCCGGAAGATATCGCGCAAGGCGGTGAGAATGGGATTATCTATTGCCTCGATGTCTTCTATAAAGGCGGGATTTGGATCTCCCAAATCGAGCGCTTCCCGTGCATATTTTTCCGCCGCCTTCCGATACTTTTCCGAAAGCCCGTACCAGGCCGCAAACCGCATCTCGCCATTTTCGTTGAAAAGCATGATAGCCGCTTTGTCCACTTGCAAAGTCTTCTGGATGCTTCGCATCGCCGCGTCGTAAATCTCTTGCACCGTGGCGGCCTGGTTGATGGTCCCTAGAATGTAGTTGACCAAGTCAAGCTGATTAACGCGCTCTTCCAGCAATTGTTTCTGAACCATGTACGTCGTAATGTCTCGCCATGTGATCAGAATGCCGAGGCGATTATCCTTCCTTCGCAAGATCGGCTCGGCGTGAACTTCGTAGAACGCGCCGGCCATTTCGACGATCCGTCTGAATCTGAAAGGGAGGCTGGAGGTCAGAAAACTTTCGGGCGGAACCCCCTTGGGCGCTACGTCGGAAAAACGCCGACCGATGAGCTCCGATTTCGGACGGTCGAAGGTGGCCGCCGCCGCTTTGTTGAGATCAAGAATATGGAGATGTTGATCCAGCACCAGATACGCGTCTGACATCGCCTCGATGGCCACTTTGCGGGCAATGGGAATCACATCTGGTCTTCTGATTATCCAGATGCCAATTCCGGCTATGAGATAGCCTATGACGAGGAAAACCGGCGTCAGATCAATGGTGATGTCGCTCCAGACTTCGGCGACGAAGAAGTTGCTAATCCATGGGGTTAACGTGGCAGCGAACAATACCAGCGCCCGAGCTCCTCTTTCTGGCCCCGAATTGCGATATTGATCCCATATCAATGCAACGACCACCGTCATCAAGAGATAGGAATAGGCCACGTGTATCCAGAACCAGATGCCATGGACGGCATGCAACACCAGAAACTGATTCGCGGTCTCGACTGAGACCTGGGAGTAGATCAGATGATGCAGTTTATTCGTCCATGCCAGCAGAATTGTAAGCGCCGGCTCCAGAAGAAGAAGCGCCAGCAGCTTTTTATTCGATTCCAGTGTGTGGCCCGTGTATTGACTGACGAAAATTAGCCACAGCGTGGGAATGGTGGCAATGGCCAGATATTCTATTTTTGCGAGACAGAGTTTGGTGGAGATGTCTGGCGTTGTGATTTCCAGCACATAAACGAAAGACCACAGGGCTGTCAGAAAAGTCAGCGCCGCAAATGGCCAGGCCAGGCTCCTGGGCTTTCTTCCAACCGCCAATAGTCCCAGGGTCAGCGATAACGCGCCGGCAAAAAAGAACAAGAGGAGGAGGAAATGGTTGTTTAGCAACATGGTGGACGTCAGGTTGGTTATCAGACGTTATTGGAGATAAGAAAGTGGAATCATCGGTAACTATACAGGCCACAGCGAAAAAACGCCTGACGAAGCAACGTCGGCCATTTGCGCCAACTCACGTCATGCGTCAAACGTCAAACGTCAAGCCGTTATCGACAAAGATGTGTCCTGCAATGAGCCATGACATCGTTACAGTAGTAGTCACTAATCATCACTCATTAATCATTGAGTCGGGCATGATTGGCTCCACTGCAAAAAGGTCATTTCACCACAGAGACACGGAGGACACGGAGAAAATAGTGGTAGTTCACAGAGAAATTCCTCTCCAAATCTCACCTTTTTCTTCCTCCGTGCACTCTGTGCCTCCGTGTTGAAGGTTTTTTCAGTGCAGCCATGATTGAATGGCTATTGAAACACCGGTGCCGGAACCTGGCCGATGACTTCTGCCAGGACTTCCGCGGGCGTGCGTCCCCGCAGACGGGTCTGGGGGCTGATGTGAATGCGATGGGTGAGCACTGTGGGCGTCAGGGCTTTGATGTCGTCGGGCAGGACGTAGTCGCGGCCCAAGACCGCGGCCCGGGCCTGGCTGGCCCGATATAGCGCCAGAGAGCCGCGGGGGCTGACGCCCAGGTCCACGGCCGGATGTTCGCGCGTGGCCCGCACCACCTGCACCAGATACGCCCGCACCTTGTCATCCACCTGCACATCTCGCACCGCCTGCTGCATCTGCACGATCTCCTGGGGCGAGGTGACGGCCTCCAGTTCGATGAGGGGATCTTGCCGGGCGTAACGGAGCAGTAATTCGTTCTCCTGGGCTTCGTTGGGATAGCCCAGGCTGATTTTCATCAGAAAGCGATCCACCTGCGCCTCGGGCAAAGGGAATGCGCCCTCCAGCTCGATGGGATTTTGCGTGGCCAGCACCAGAAAGGGGCGGGGCAGGGGATAGGTGTCTCGATCGACGGTGATCTGCCGCTCTTGCATGGCTTCGAGCAGGGCGGATTGGGTGCGGGGCGTGGCCCGGTTGATCTCGTCGGCCAGGATGATCTGCCCCACGATGGGACCGGGCCGGAATTCGAAACTTTGGGTCTTCTGGTTGTACCAGTAGATGCCCGTCACGTCGCTGGGCAGGAGATCGGGCGTGAACTGGATGCGGGAGAAGGTGCAGCCCAGCGAGCGGGCCAGGGCCTTGGAGAGGGTGGTCTTGCCGATGCCCGGCACGTCCTCGAACAGGACATGGCCCTCGGCCAGCAGGGCCACCAGGGCCAGTTGGATGACCTCCTCCTTGCCAATGATGACTTTGGAGACGTTTTCGATAACGGAATCTGCGAAGCGTTGGATCATGAATTTCGGAAAGGAGCGGTTGTGGAAAATGGATCGCACTGTGCGGCTCGCCTGCCAGATGCAGTTGCCTTTTTTCACTCAAACCTGACAGGTTCTCGTAACCCTGGTGGCAGGATGTGTGGTTTTCAGCCAGCACGAAGCGTGCAAGGTGCTGAATCGCTGCCGAAGAAACCTGTCAGGTTAGTTTAGGAGAAAACGACCTTGGCAGTTACATCCAAAGGGTTTTACACATGGCGCGAAGATACGACGCTTGACGCCCGCGATCAATCGTTTTGGTGGCGAGATGATGCGCCTCGGAATTTGAGTCAGGCGGCTGGGGCAAGTTTATTGTATCATACTCAAAAGCTTATGGTCATTCCCGCCTGCGAGGAGAATCGTCATGCCCCAACAGCCTTTCGAACAGCAGATCGTCATCGTCACTGGCGGCTCAATGGCATCGGCCTGGCCACGGCCCGGGAGATCGCCCGACTGGGCGGCAGTCTGTGTCTCATCGTCCGCCGCGCCGAGCCTCTGGCCCGGGCGCAACAGCGCATCCGGGCCGAGATGGCTTCATCCGACCAGTTCGTCGAGACCCTGAAATCCAAAAGAACCAAAAGCCAAAATCACAACATGCTCCCCCGCGTCATTTCGAGGGAGCGCAGCGACCGAGAAATCCCCTTGCGTCTCCAGTAGACCTCGGGGAATTGGCCAGACCGTCGAGGTCTTTGGCCGCGCAATGGCCTTCGGCCATCTGCTCACGCGCTCATTGTTGCGGGCATGGCTGCGGCCACATCCCCGAAAACGGGATACAGGCCCTCTTGCGGATGCCAGCATTGCAGGCGTTCGGGCTGAAAATCATCCAGGGCCAGAGAGAAGTAGGTGAGCAATCCCGCCCGATCTTCCGGCGAGAGGTCGTAGCGCAGATCGTAGAGGTATTTGGTGAGAACGCCGTTGTTCAGGCCCAAACGGGGCGCGTAGGCCCGGGCGATCTCGGGGATGTGATCCAATCCCTCGGCCTTGCTGGCGTACAACGCGGGCAGGATGTCCAGTTCGGCCAGGGCGGGGATGGCTTCGCGGCGCACGGCCCACAGGGCGAAGACGAAGGGCAGCCCCGTCCATTTCAGCCACTCATCGCCGAGATCGAAGGCGTAGGGTTGTCCGCGGCCGCGAATCGTCCGGCGATGTGCGGATTCGACCAGCGCGTCATCGCCGATGAGCAGCGCGGCGGAAGAGCGCCGCATCATCTGCTCCAGATCCTGGGCCTCGGTGGCGTAGCGGGGGGTGATTCGCCAGAAGTGGCGGGCCAGCACCTTGACCAGTTCCGCCGAGGTGGCCGATTGATCGGAGAGGGCGATGCGGCAATCGTCCAGCTCCCGCGGATCGGCCATCCAACTAAACAGCAGCACGGTTTTGACCGCGCCCAGGGTGGCGATGGAAAGATCGGGCAGGATGGCGACGCTTTCGGCCAGGCGGGCGGCCGCGATGGCGCTGATGGGGGCCGCGTCGATTTCGCCATCTCGCAGGGCCCGGTTGAGTTCGGTGGGCACGCCGCGGCGGAAACGCACGGGCTTGCCCGCCAGGCGCTCTTGCAAACGGAAGTAAAGGGGCTCAACGTTGAGATAATCGATAATGCCGATGGTGATCATAGTGCAGGGATTGTACCCTCTTGGGCGATGGGTTGAAAAATCGGGCATGGTTCAGATAGTCTGTCCGGTATCTTTGCAATTTCAGGTGGTCAACGTCTGGCAAACGCACGTCAAACGTCAAGCGTCAAAGCGTGGCGAAAAGATTTGGGTGTGTCCAATTTCGGTTGGAGTAGTTCGACAATGTCAAATTCCCTCCAAATACATCCAGCAACTTCAAATTTTGTCTGGTGACAAGCCCCCTCCCGGCCTCCCCCCGCTTCGGCTGACGCCTTGCAGGGGGAGGAGCCGCTGGTTTGCTAATCTGTTTGGCAGATGGACGTCTCCCTCCCCCGAACACGAGCGCAGCGAGTATCGGGGGAGGG
>JALWDV010000338.1 GCA_027036755.1 Anaerolineae bacterium | reverse complement strand
CCCAGCCTCCCTTTTGCCCCCACCCCGACTCTCCCCCGATACTCGCTGCGCTCGTGTTCGGGGGAGGGAGATGACCATCTGCCCGACAGATTTGCAAGCCAGCGAGCTCCTCCCCCTGCAAGGCGGCAGCCGAAGCGGGGGGAGGCCGGGAGGGGGGCTTGTCACCAAGCCAAATTTGAAATTGCTGTGGCAAAAGAGGACGATTGGGGCCAACCACCTTGGCTGTTACAATGGAATACCGCGACATTGCTCGCGGAATTCGTCGCGGATAACGCGGATGAGCGGGGCGAGATGAGCATTCTAATGAATCGCTAACATTGATCTGATATGAAGCTAACGCGCATGAGGGATAGTAAAGATGTCAAATGTCACACGACACATCCCCATCATCTCGCAATTCCCTGAAATGGAGGTGGAACGATGACTCTGGTTCGTCGCTGGGATCCCTTCCGCGAAATGGCCGAATTGCGCGCCACCATGGATCGCCTGTTGAACGAGACCCGCAATTTGCCCGTTGCATCCGAAGACAGCATCTGGATGCTGCCGCTGGATGTCGGTGAAACCGAGGACGCTTTCATCGTCAAGGCTTCTCTGCCTGGCGTCAATCCCGATGACATCGACATCAGCATCACCGAGAACGTGCTGACCATCAAGGCCGAAATCAAGGCCGAGAAGGAGATCGAAAACGCCCGGTATCATCTGCAAGAGCGGCGATACGGCACATTCTCTCGGTCCATCACGCTGCCCACCACAGTGAACGCAGATGCGGTGGATGCAGTCTATGAAAACGGCGTGCTGACTCTGAACATTCCCAAAGCGGAAGAGGTGAAGCCTCGCAAAATCGAAGTTCACACGCACAAGATGATCGAAGGTGAATCAAGCAAGGTTGATTGAGGCGCCTTCCAGGACATCGAAGGGGCGGAGCATTTGCACGGCAAACTCCGCCCTTTCTTTTTGCCCGAAAAGCGTGTACGATTGAAACACTCTGTTGCGATCATGGATTCCGCCCGCCCTGCTCACCGGTATTGTCTGACAGCTCTGCTGGCCGATGCGCTCAGCGTCTTCCGTCTGGGCGTGGCGGCGGCCATCCTCTGGCTAGGCTGGACGGATGGCCGCGTTGCGCTGACGACGGTGGTTCTGCTGGCTTCCGCCGGGTGGATTAGCGACAGTCTCGACGGGCCCCTGGCCCGACGCAGTCCTTGCCCCACAAAACTGGGCTCTTTCGACTATCCGCTGGATGTCACGCTCACCTGGGTGGAATTCATCTACGCTGCGATGGCGGGCTTTCTGTCCCCCGTCTTTGTGTCGGGTTACACTGCCATTACGCTGGCTTTCACCCTCTGGTTTCGACGCAAGGCCGTGCTGGCGCTTTTCATGCGGGGCATCGACATCATGGCGTTGAGCATCGTGCTGCAACATGCGCCGATGTATCTGCTGCCGCTGCTCTTCTGGCTTGTCATTTTGGCCTATGTGCATCGAGAGCGCGTGCGTCGCGACATCCCCCGCTGGTTCGATGAAGTGGCCTGTCTTTTTCATCTCAAACGAAACTTCCTTGATGAGGAGTAAACAACTGTTAGAAAGGAGGCGATACTTCATGCCATTCGACACCCCTATCCACACCAACCAACACAGCATCCATCGCGTCATCAACGCTGGGCTGCCGGTTGTTCTGGTTTTCTGGCGAAATAACTGCCCGCCCTGCGATCAACTCAATCCCGCGCTGGAGCGTCTGGCCCGGGATTACGCGGGCAGGCTGCTGGTGGCGAAAGTGGACGCCGGCAGCGAAAAAGACCTGCTCAAGCGCTTCAACATCTCGACGCTGCCTGGCGTCGTTTTCATCAAAAACGGCCGCTCCGAAGCCGTGGCGGGCGGAGCCATCAGCGAAAATGATCTGCGGCGCTGGGCCGATTATCTGATCCGCGGCGGCGCGCGCCCGGCCATCCCCTCGGGCCCGGGCATCTCGCTGACCTCCTCCCGGCCCACCTCTTCCCCGCCGCCCCCGCATCGCAACGGCGGCTCCCGGCCCGCGGGCGCAGGCGCGGCAACCAGGACTTATGATCATCCCGTGCATCTCACCGACGCCACCTTCGACCAGATGGTGATGCACGCGGACACGCCCGTGCTGGTGGATTTCTGGGCGCAATGGTGCGGGCCCTGCCACATGATCGCGCCCACGGTGGAGGCTCTGGCAAAAGAGTTCTCGGGCAAGCTGCTGGTGGGCAAGCTGAACGTGGATGAAAATCCCCGCACCGCGTCCCGCTACGGCATTATGAGCATCCCCACGTTGCTGGTCTTCAAAAATGGCCGCGTGGTGGATCAGATCGTGGGGGCGTTGCCCGCGCCGGCGCTGCGCCAACGGGTCATGCAACATCTCCGATAGCAGCCCACACAAAGAGTTCGCGAAAAAGCCGTCAGGAAAGCGTCAAATTCCTGGCGGCTTTTTATTCGCTCCCATCATACTTCATAGCGTTCTCTTTCTTCGAACATCTGCAACTGAACAGGGGCTGAAACCAGCGTCTTTCCCTGGTTTTCAAGGAGTTGCTGATAAATCAACGGGGCCGAATGGCTGTCTCCCTGGGGTAAAAACCGAAAAGCGGAAGCGGCCAGATATGAACGTTCTTTCTCAAAAGCGAGCCATCTCCTCCCCAAACGCTCTGCGACGACTCCCGTTGTATTGGAGCCTGCAAAAATATCCAAAACGACATCGCCTGGCTCTGTCAGGAATTTGATGAAAAATTCAGGCAGTTTTTGCGGAAACCGCGCAGGATGCCCCTTGATACCCGCAGCTTTACAAAATCGCAGATATTGCGAATTGCTTTCAGTATTGGGAATTTGTAACAAATTGGGAGGAATAGCGCCTCCATTGTCAGTTGCAAATCGATCACTGATATTGTGACCAGAGGGGCGCTCTTTGGGAGAATAATACTTTGAGCTGTTTTCCAGCAGTTTCTTCATCCGCGCCGAGTATGGCGCCAACACATTCGAAACATCGGCCTTGGGAAAGTCAGATTTAGATAGCCACCACACCGTATTGACGGAATCCTTGACGCGTATCTTTCGTTTATTGACCCACTCAATCGGTGACGGCAACTTCGAGGGGTTAAACCAAAAAAATTCTTCAGCCAAACGCCATCCTTGCTCATCACATAATCGAAGCAACACCCGATAATTGTACAAAGAGCGAACGGGGCGTCCTTTTTGATAAGCACCCCCCAGGTCGATGACAAAACTTCCATTCGGTTTGATCACGCGCTGCACTTCCAGAGTGAAATCAAGCAGCCAATCCACATAGTCCGCTTGATCCTTATTCCCATACTCTTTTTTGCGTTGCAGGGCGAAGGGCGGACTGGTTACAACGAGATCGATGCTTTCATCGGGCAATTTCCGAAGTAGCGTCAGTGCGTCCCCCAAATATGCAGCCCCCAAACGCGTTGAGTATAAATAAGGGATGCCGGGCAGGAAGTGATCAGGAAAAAACATAGGATTGCTACTCATAGTCTGTAGATTTATCGTCATCATTCCGCTACTCTTGTCACATGATACATCAAAAACTGACGGCGCGGCAACTTTTCGCTCGCAATCTCCGAAAATTCCGGCTCTCGCAAGGATTGTCGCAGGAGGCGCTAGCTGACCTTTCGGGCCTCCACCGCACATACGTGGGCTCAGTCGAGCGAGGCGAACGCAATATCTCCATTGACAACATGGAACGATTGGCCCGCGCCCTCAATCGCGAACTCGTAGAATTATTGCAGGAAGGCGATGATGAAACCGCATCCTGATAAAGCTTTACTGGACGAACTGTTTCCTTATATTCGTAAATATCAGGAACTCGCTTCCAAACATGGCATCAATGATATTTTCCAGGACAACGGCGGAAAACTCCTTCAAGTCATCCTCATCACAGGTTTGAAAGTCCTGAAGGGTAGAGAAGGAAATGATGCAATCGATGAAGAAGGTAGAGAGTATGAGCTGAAATCAGTCAACATCGCATTAACCAAAAGCTTCTCAACGCATCATCACATGAATCCAGGCATTATCGAAAAATATCGCCAGGTCGATTGGATTTTCGCTGTTTACGATGGCATCGAATTGCTCGCAATCTACAAATTGACGCCCGATGAATTAGAGCCCTATTTTGCAAAATGGGAAGAGACCTGGTACGCGAGAGAGGGGCGGGATATCAATAATCCCAAAATACCACTGAAATTCGTAGCCGAAGTCGGTCAACTCATTTACCAGGCCGAATCGTAACCAAAATCGGCATGGTTCATTCTCATCCAGAACGATCTTTACAATTTCTCCGTCAAACGTCATCCGTCAAACGTCAAAAAGAGCCTGTTTCGCCACGTTTTGACGTTTGACGCTTTACGTTTGACGTGCTTTGCCAGGCGTTGATCCTATTGAAATTGTAAAGATGCGGGGAGGACGATCTGAACCATGCCCCAAAATCTATACGGATAAAACAAAAAGGCAGCCTGCTCATGCGAGGGGCTGCCCTTTTTATGTTCAATGTAAGCCGATTTAGCGGCGAGGCTTGCCGCCGCGGCGATCTCGCCCGCCACGACGATCGCGGCCGCCGCGATCCCGACCGCCGCGATTGCCCCCGCGACCGCCGCCCTTCTTGTCCTTCTCTCGGGCCTCTTCCGCAGTCCAGCCTTCCAGCACGGCCTGACGGCTGAGGCGGATCTTGCCATTGGGGTCCACGTCGATGACCATGACCATCAGGTCGTCGCCCAGTTTGACCACGTCCTCCACGTTGGGCACGCGATAATCGGCCAACTGAGAGATGTGCACCATGCCATCCACGCCCGGCAAAATCTCGACGAAAGCGCCGTAAGGCTCGACGCGCACGACCTTGCCGGTGTAAATCTGGCCCGGCTCCACCTCTTTGGTCATCATCTCGATCTCATCCCGGGCCGTCTCTGCGCCCAGGCCGCCCGCGATGTACACGGTGCCATCCTCGTCGATGTCGATCTTCACATCGTAATCGGTCTGGATGCGGCGGATCATCTTGCCGCCCGGGCCGATGACCTTGCCGATCTTCTCAGGGTCGATGTGAATGGTGATGATGCGGGGGGCGTTGGGCGAAAGCTCGGGCCGGGGCTCGGAGATGACTTCCAGCATCTTGCCCATGATGAAGTTGCGGCCTTCCCGGGCCTGCTCCAGAGCGGTCTCCAGCAGCTCGTAGCTGAGCCCCTTGATTTTGATATCCATTTGCAAGGCGGTGATGCCCTTCTCGGTGCCCGCCACCTTGAAATCCATATCGCCCAGGTGATCCTCCATGCCCTGGATGTCGGAGAGCACCACGTAGCGACCCTCGTCGGTGGTGACGTCGCCCTCGCTGATGAGGCCCATGGCGATGCCCGCTACGGGAGCCGAAATGGGCACGCCCGTATCCATCAGGGCCAGAGTGCTGCCGCACACCGACGCCATGGAGGTGGAGCCGTTGGAGCTCAGGGCCTCGGAAACCAGGCGCAGGGTGTAGGGGAATTGATCCTGGGGCGGGATGACCGGCTCCAGGGCCCGCTCGGCCAGAGCGCCATGCCCGATCTCGCGGCGTTTGGGCCCGCGCATGGGCCAGGTTTCGCCGGTGGAGAAGGGCGGGAAGTTGTAATGATGGATGTAGCGCTTGGTCTCCTCGGGGGAGAGATTGTCCAGAGTCTGGGCGTCGCGGGGCGTGCCCAGGGTGGCCACGGTCAGCACCTGAGTCTCGCCGCGGGTGAACAGGCCCGAGCCGTGGGTGCGGGGCAAGATGTTCACGGCAGCGGAAATGGGGCGGATGGTCTTGGGATCGCGGCCATCGGGGCGGATGCCCTCATCCAGGATGAGCTTGCGCATGACCTTCTTCTCCGCGGCCTCGAAAGCCTCTTTCAGGGCCTTCTCATCCTCGTATTCCTCGCCCAGCTTCTCCAGCATCTCGGCCTTCAGCTCATCCAGAGCCTCGCCGCGGGCGGTTTTGGAAAGCCCGGCCTTCATAATCCCGATAATGCGGTCAGAGACCAGCTCCTCAACGGCCTGCACCAGATTCTCATCGGGCAGAACCACTTCCACGACCATCTTCTCTTTGCCCAGCTCTTCCCGCATCTTGTATTGCAGATCGATGATGGGCTGCATGGCCTCGTGGCCCAGCTTGAGAGCCTCCAGCATCATACTCTCGGGCAGCTCGTTGGCGCCCGCCTCGACCATGAGAATGCCCTCGCGGGTGCCAGCCAGACGCAGGTCCAGCAGGCTGTTTTCCATCTCGGGATAAGTGGGGTTGATGACGAACTCGTCGTTGACGTAGCCCACGCGCACCGCGCCCACGGGGCCGTCCCAGGGCACATTGGAGATCATCAACGCGGCGGAAGCGCCGTTGATGGCCATGATGTCCAGGGGATTCTCCTCATCGGCGCTCAGGGCCGTGCAGATGATCTGCACATCGTTGCGGAAGCCCTTGGGGAAGAGCGGGCGCAGGGGGCGATCCACCAAACGGGCGGTGAGGATGGCCTGAGTGCTCGGGCGTCCCTCCCGACGGAAGAAATTGCCGGGAATGCGGCCCGCGGCGTAGATCTTCTCTTCGAAATCCACGCTCAGGGGGAAGAAATCGATGCCCTCGCGGGGCGATTTGGACGCCGTGGCCGTGGCCAGAATCACAGCGCCGCCCAGATGAACGGTGACAGCGCCGCCGGCCAGCTTGGCCAGCTCGCCAGTTTCGAACGCGAGGGTTTTGCCCCCGACTTCGACTTCGTAGCGGTAAGGTTGATGGTAAGTCATAATACTCCTTCAGTTTTGTTTCACCCGACGCGCGAACACATCTTCCCTCCTGGGATTTCCCGCTTTCTTCTGCAAGCCCAGGGACTGGAAACTGAGTCGTACAACCATGGTACGGCCCACTTGCCAATTCCTGCGCCTTGCAGTGCGGTGATGCGTCCCGGTCGGGCGGAATGGAATGTGATGCGAATTGCTTCGCTGATTTGTTATGATTGTCGATTACATAAGAAGCGAGCGGACGGTGCTCCCGATGCCATCTGCTCGCTTCTTTGCAATCAATTTGGAATTATTTACGCAAGCCCAATCGCTTGATAAGCTGTTGATAGCGTTGCGCATCCTTGCGCCGCAGATACACCAGATGGCGCCGGCGCTGGCCCACCAGTTTCAGCAATCCCCTGCGGGAATGCTCATCATGTTTGTGGGTTTTCAAATGTTCGACAAGTTGGTTGATTCGCTTCGTCAGCAATGCCACCTGCACTTCGGGAGAGCCGGTGTCGTGTTCGTGGAGGTGGTATTCCTCGATGATTTGCTGCTTCTCGGCAGTACTTAGAGACACTGAAAAGTTCTCCTTTTTTCATGGCCGGGACACCGTTGGAATACCTGGACGCGTGCCCCAGCGAGATGTGGGAATTGACAAACTACTAGTAACTGCTAAGGTCGTTTTCGCTTGAACTAACCTGACAGGTTCCTTTGGCAGCGATTCAGAGCCTTGCACCCTTCGTTGCTGGCTGAAAAGCGCACATCTTACCGCCAAGATTACGAGAACCTGTCAGGTTTGAGTGGAAAAAGACAACCAACTGGCATACGTTAGCAGTTACAACTACTACTTCGGAGGGAGGTTAAGCGGGAGCCTTCTCCCTGCAATTGATAATTCTACCACTTTTCCGAACAATAATCAAATCAAGCGATTCTAAAGTTCCGCCCGCCAGCCATTTCGATGCAGAAGCCATCCCCACAAGTGCGTAGATTCTCGCATATCCACGAACAATTTGCAAATGGAGTGTTCATTCGGGCTCGAATGGTGTAAAATAATGGGCTATGAACAAAATCGCGATTATCGGCGCCGGCATCGCCGGACTTTCCGCCGCTTACGATCTGACAAAAGCTGGTCACCAAATCACCATTTACGAAGCGCTGCCCCAGGTGGGCGGCATCGCCTCCGGTTTCAAAGCCCCGCACTGGGACTGGAGTCTGGAGAAGTTCTATCATCACTGGTTCCAGTCCGATAAGTACATGCTGGGGCTCATCGATGAGCTGGGCTGGCGAGAGGATGTGCTCTTCCCCCGCCCCTACACCGTTGTGTACACCGATGGCCAATTCCAGCCCCTGGATTCCATCGCCGAGGCCGCCAAATTCACCCTCAAACATTTCCCCATCTGGGATGTGGCCCGTTTCGGGATGGTGGGCGCGTATCTGCGCCTGACGCCCTGGTGGCGGCCCCTGGAAAAGACCACCGCGGACGCATGGATGCGCAAATGGGTGGGCGAGCGCGTTTACAACGCACTTTGGCGCCCACTTCTAGTGGGCAAATTCGGCGAAGAAAATCTGGACGTGGTGAACATGGCATGGCTCTGGGCCCGGCTCAAAACCCGCACCACCCGCCTGGGAACTTTCACCGGCGGATTCCAGGCCTTTCTGCACCGCTTCGCGGACGTCATCCGCCAGCAGGGCGCGGACATTCGACTGGAAACGCCCGTGCACACCATTCGCAGCAGCCGCGAGGACGAAAGCGGGCGCTGGGCCGTGATCACCCCGGCCGGAACCGAAACCTACGACGCAGTCATCGCCACCAGCTCGCCGCAGATGATGGCCGACATGGCCCCCGAACTGCCCCAAAGCTACACCGCCCAACTGCAGGCGCTCAAATCCATGGGCGCGGTGGTGATGATCGCCAGTCTCAAACACAAGATTGGCGATTACTACTGGTACAACCTGCCCAAAGAAGCGGGCTTCCCCTACCTGGCCATGGTGGAACACACCAACTTCATCCCGGCCGAACATTACGGCGGCGACAACCTGATCTACATGGGCGACTATCTGCCCCCCGATCATCCTTACTTCGACATGAGCAAGGAGGAGCTGGCCGACATCTTCCTGCCCGCGCTCAGCCGTTTCAATCCCGATTTCAAAGCCGACTGGGTGAAAGACGTGTGGCTCTTCCGCACCCGCTACGCCCAGCCCATCCCCCCCGTCAACCATTCCCAAAACATCCCGTCCTTGCGCACCCCCCTGCCCGGCCTGTACTTTGCCAGCATGAGCCAGGTCTACCCCTGGGATCGAGGCACCAACTTCGCGGTCGAGATCGGTCGCCGCGTCGCCCGGGAACTGATGACGGACATGGAAAAGTAACGTTCCGCCGCAAAACGCAATCAAAAAGAAAGCGCCCCCTAACGACTCCCAACATATCGATATAAAAGGACATCTATTTTATGAGCATTCAACCCACCGAAGAATTGATTCTGGCCGCTCTCGGCTCTGTGATGGAGCCCGAATTGCATCAGGACCTGGTGACCCTGAACATGGTCAGGGACATCGTCATCAATGGCGGACAGGTTGGCGTCACCATCATGCTGACCACGCCCGCCTGCCCTCTCAAGGGCAAGATCGAAAACGATGTGCGCAACGCCATCATGCAGGTCCCGGGCGTGGAGAAGGTGAACGTAAAGCTGGATGCAGACGTCACCGCCGACGAACGCATTTTCGGGCGTCTGCAACTGCCCATCAAGAACATCATCGCCGTCGCCAGCGGCAAGGGCGGCGTGGGCAAGACCACCGTGGCCGTGAACCTGGCCATCGCCCTCAGTCAGATGGGCGCGAAGGTCGGCATTCTGGACGCAGACATCTACGGCCCCAACGTGCCCCAGATGATGGGCGTCAGCAGCATGCCCAACCCCACCAACCAGAAGCTGAATCCGGCCAACGCCTACGGCGTGCAAGTCATGTCCATGGGCTTCATGCTCAAGCCCGGCCAGGCCGCCTTGTGGCGCGGGCCCATGCTGCACTCCGCCATCCGCCAGATGTTCACCGACGTGAACTGGCAGCCGGTGGACTACATGATCGTGGACATGCCTCCCGGCACGGGCGACGCCCAGCTCTCCCTGGCCCAGTCTGTGCCCCTCACCGGCGGCGTCGTGGTCTCCACGCCGCAGGATGTGGCCCTGGCCGACGCCCGACGCGGGCTGGCCGCTTTCGAGCAGCTCAATGTGCCCGTCCTGGGCATCATCGAAAACATGGCCTACTTCATCGCCCCGGACACGGGCCAGCGCTACGAGATTTTCGGCTATGGCGGCGCGGAGCGGGCCGCAGAGGAGCTGAAAGTGCCCTTCCTCGGGCGCTTGCCCCTGGATCAGCGGGTGCGAGAAGGCGGCGACTTGGGCGCGCCCGTCGTGGCCGTGGAGCCCGATTCCGAGATCGCCGACGCATTTCGCGAGATCGCCCGCCAGCTCGCCGCCCAGGTGAGTATGCAGAAGATCGAGACCTCGCCCGAACTGAAGATCATCTGATTTTCAGTATTACGTCATTCCGACGACCGCAGGGAGGAGGAATCTACCCGTTTGCAAGGGGATTTCTTGGTCGCTGCGCTCCCTCGAAATGACGTAAGAGAGTTGGCTGTACTGAAAAAACCTTCAACACGGAGGCACAGAGCGCACGGAGGAAGAAAAAGGTGAGATTTGGAGAGAAATTTCTCTGTGAACTACCACTATTTTCTCCGTGTCCTCCGTGTCTCCGTGGTGAAATGACCTTTTTGCAGTGGAGCCAGAGTTTGTTGACAGCCAGGCCCGATACGATTCGTCGCACCGGGCCTGTTTTATTGCTCGAACTGATTACTGTTTACTGCCTTACTGCTTACTGAGCCGCCCGTCCAGGCCCAGCTCTGCCGCGATGCCCTTCATCGCCTCCAGCACCAGGGCGATGTGGTCGTTCAAATCCTCACCCAGGGCCTCAACGTTGCGGGCGATCTCGTTGCGATCGATGGCCGCGGTGAAGCTCTTGTCCTTCCACTTCTTCTTCACCGATTTCACCTTTACATCCCGGATATCCTTGCTAGGACGCACCAAAGCCGTGGCGATGATCAACCCCGTGATCTCGTCGCAGGCCCGCAGCGCCCGGGCCATCAGCGTCTCGGGCTCCACGCCCATGTGCTCGGCGTGGGCGGCCACCGCGTGAATCAGCTCCGGGGGCCAGCCCCATTCCTCGAACAGGCGTAGCTCGGTGCGGGGATGGCCATTGACCTCGTCGGTCATATCGGGCCAGCGCTCGTAGTCCATGTCGTGCACCAGACCGGTGACGCCCCACAGCTCCTCGTCCTCGCCGTACTTGCGGGCGTAGGCGCGCATGGCCGCCTCGACCGAGAGCACATGCTTGCGCAATCCTTCATTGGTGATCCATTCCTGAACCAGCGTCCAGGCTTCATCGCGGGTGGGAAGTGGCATAAAAACCTCCGGTTTTGTGGGATATTCGGTATTGGGTATTGGGTGTTGGATATTGGGTAGCGGGCGGCGAACGGAATATCCAATATCCAATACCCAATATCTTCCTCTATGGCCGCCAGGGCGTTTCGGGGACGTTCTGGCGATGGTTGACCAGGCGGGCCAGGACGAACAGCCAATCGCTGAGGCGGTTGAGATAAACGATGACGGCCTCGTTGATGGGCTCGGCCCGGGCCAGGCTCACGGTGCGACGTTCGGCCCGGCGGCAGATGGTGCGGGCGATGTGCAACGCCGCGCCCGGCTGCGAGCCGCCCGGCAGGATGAAGCTGGTCAACGGCGGCAACAGCTCCTGCCATTCGTCGATTTCCGCTTCCAGATGGCGGGCGGGGTCAGCATCCAGGCGGGTGATGTAGGATGTTTTGGCGTCCAACGGCGTCGCCAGATCCGCCCCCACCTGAAACAGCTCGCCCTGCACCCGCAACAGACGGGATTTGAGATCGGGGCTGGTGCAATGGCGCACGGCCAGGCCCAAAAACGCGTTGAGCTCGTCCACCGCGCCATAAGCCTCGATGCGCTGCGCATCCTTGGCGACGCGCTGGCCGCCAAACAGGGCTGTTTCACCGGAATCGCCGGTCTTGGTGTAGATTTTCATTCGTAACGTCCTTTGTAGTCGGGCGAGAAAATGTCGATGGGGTCGCCGCCGATGACCGGGGGATGGAGGAGGTGGATATCCAGCCAGGCCTTGATGCGGGCCGGAATCTCGCGAATCGCGTAGCGAGTGTTGGCCAGATGGTAGTCACGGCGGTCTGCGGCCACGCCCACCGCGTTCAGGCCCAGCTTTTGGCAGAGATAAAGGGCTCGGGGCAGATGAAAGCGCTGGGTGACCAGCACCACCTCATCGAGGCCGAAGATGTGTTTGGCTCGCCAGCAAGAGGCGTAGGTGCGGCGGCCCGCATAATCGAAAGCAATGTCCGCTTCGGGCGCGCCCTGGGCGATGGCGTAATCCGCCATGTGCACAGGCTCGTTGTAGGTGACCACGCTATTGTCGCCAGTCATCAGCAATTTGTCCACTTTGCCCTGACGGTAGAGCTCCACCGCGGTCAAAACCCGATCTTCGAGCATGGGGCTGAGACGCCCGTTGGGATAAACGCCCGCGCCGAAAACGATGGCTGCCGGGCGATGATCGAGTTCATCGGGCGCGAGAATCCGGCCCCGATAACGCAAGGTCACATCGAGATAAGCGTAGAGGCCCCACAGCAGGACCAGGGCGAAGGTGATGAGGAGGATTTTGGTCAAGCGCTTCACTGGTTTCTTTGCAATTTCAAATGGGTGTATTCAAAATGAGTTGGAAAGTTAAAATATTCCATTCATTGGCGGGGCGCTTCGCGCCCGCCGCCAGCGCCGGGGGATAAAGTCCCCCGGCTAGAAACAGCGCCCCTTCGGGGCTTAGCCGGATTTATCCGGCGCTGTTTTGTAGCCCGGCGACTTCATCGCCGGGCGGACGTGGCAAACGATTCCAACCGAAATTGGACACGCCCAAGTGATTTTGGTGCGTTTGGGGCATGCGCTAA
>JALWDV010000337.1 GCA_027036755.1 Anaerolineae bacterium | reverse complement strand
ACGTGATGCGTGACGACCTCACGCATTACGCATTACGAATCACGCCCGTTGCAGATTCGCCAAACGTGGGATTTGCCAATCTTTCTGCAACCAGCGATCATTCTATCATTCTATTTTCAAAGCAGGCGGTTGGACGCAACTGGCGTCCATCTGAATAAAAAGGGTGCGTCCTATTTCGGTTGAAGAAACAGCAGCGCCGCCAGCGCCGGGGGATGAAGTCCCCCGGCTAGAAACAGCGCCCCTTCGGGGCTAGCCGGATTTATCCGGCGCTGTTTTGTAGCCCGGCGACTTCATCGCCGGGCGAACGTGGCGAACGCCACTATAGCGATTCGGGTTGTGAACATTCATCATTCGGCCAAAACGCCCGGCTGGCCCTAACTCATTTAGGACGCACCCGAATAAAAAACGCCCCGACAAATTGCATTGCCGGGGCGTTTGGGGGTGTTTGGGAGAAGGTGGCGTTATTGGGTCTCGGTGGAAAGCACTTCACCCGTGACCGCGTCGACGGTCACATCCACCGTAGTCTTGCCGTCGCTGAGCTCGACGATCCACACGTCCTTGCCGCGGTAAGTGCCGGGCATGGCCGTAGTCTCTTTGATCTCGCCTTTCAGCAAGCCTTGCTCTTCCACCGCGTCGCGGGCGATGGCGATGGCGGCCTTGGGCGTGATGTTGCCCGCAGTCTCGGAGGGAGCTTGCTCGGGCCGCTTGGGCCGTTCGCCCAGGGTGACTTTCAGGTCTTTCTTCTTGCCGTCCCGCAGCACGGTCAGGGTCACTTCCTGGCCCGGCGCAGCCTTGGTCACCAGGTAGGAGACCAGGTCGTTGAACTGGCGCACGGGCTGGCCGTCGATGGCGATGATGATGTCGCCGCCCTTGTGCAGCTTGAGGCCGTTCTCATCCACCACCTGCGAGCCGCCCTTGACGCCGCCCTTGTCGGCCGGGCCGCCGGGCATGACCTCATCCACATAAGCGCCAAGGACGTTATCGGGCAGGTCCAGGGCTTCGGCTAGCTCGGGGGTGATGCTCTGGCCGCGGATGCCCAAATAGGCGTAGTGATACTCGCCATTCTCGATGAGCGCAGGCGCGACGCGCTGCACGATGCTGACGGGAATGGCGAAACCAATGCCCGAGCTGCCGCGCACCGGCGATTCGATGGCGAAGTTGACGCCCACCACGCGGCCGGTCAGGTCCAGCAGAGGGCCGCCCGAGTTGCCGGGATTAATGGCCGCGTCGGTCTGGATGACGTCGGGCAGGGAGTAGTGGGGCCCGCCCACCTGATCCAGCCCCACCGGCAGGCTGCGGCCAATAGCGCTGACAACGCCCGTGGTCAGGGTTTCTTCCAGGCCAAAGGGCGCGCCAATGGCGATGACGCTGTATCCCACGCGCAGGCTGTCCGGTTCGGCCAGGGGCAGGGGTTTCAGCTCCACGCCATCGGGGGGCGTTACTTTGATCACAGCCAGGTCGGCCTGGGGATCAGCCGCCACCAGCTCGGCTTTGGCCCAGCGGCCATCGTGGAAGGTGACGATAATGTCGGTGGCGTCTTCCACCACGTGGTTGTTGGTGACGATGTGGCCTTCGGCGTCATACACCCAGCCGGAGCCTTCACCCCGCACAGGCGGCAATTCGCCCTGCTGGCCGGGCAGGCCAGGGATGCCGGGCAGGCCGGGCATGTTGAAGGGTGATTCGCCGCCTGGGCCACCGTTCCCCGAGACGTCGGGATGGGCGACGGTGACTTTGATGTTGACGACCGAAGGACTGACCCGGTCGTACAGGTCGGCCAGGGCTTCTTGCTGGGCCTGGGCGATGGCAAGCGCGTCTTTGTGTTCGGCGGGCAATTGCACGGGCGCGGGCGTGGGCGTGGCGGCGACCTGGGCCTCCGCCACGGTGGCCCCCACCTCACTCTGCACTGCGCCGACGACATCCTTGCCAGCGTTGCTGATGCTGCTGCATCCGGTGAGAATGAAAAGAGAGATGAGCAAAATGCTCAAGAGAATGCCAATTCGTTTCGTGTTCATGGTTAGGGTTCTCCTTGATAAGGGATAGTTGATATCAGGTGATTAGGTGTTGAAGGGCGGAAACCAGGGTTTTGCTTCTTGTCTGATGTCCGCTCTTCAGCATCCAATAATTGCGTGAGATTTTCATCTGTATCGGTGCACTGCCGCGCGTGGCGTCTGTTCCGCAAGAAATCTTTCTCTCACGTCATTTCGAGGGAGCGCAGCGACCGAGAAATCTCCCTGCAAGCGAGGAGATTCCTCCTCCCTGCGGTCGTCGGAATGACGTAACCAGAGATTCTCATCGGCAGGCAGCCGATTATGACATCGACTACGCTAATTGTACGTCCGAAATGGCGTGAGCGTTGCCCGAAAAAGGGGGATGGGGATTAAAGGTTGATGAATGGTCAATTAGAAATGATGAGCGAAGCGCTGTAATGTCCTGGACGCCTCTCCTCTACCACGCGTCAGAGGGCCGTAGCGTCGTGCTGACAACGCCACGGCCCTTGCAATGCCTGGGGGATTACGCGTCGATCTTGTCTCAGGCGTAGACTTACTCTTCCCCGCCTTCTTCCTCTTCCCGTTCGCCGGGAATGACGTTGAAGGTGAGTTCGTCACCGCTGCGATCCACGACCACGTGATCGCCATCGAGGACATCACCGCGGAGGATGAGCAGCGCCAGTTCATCCTGCACCCGCTTCTGCAGCACTCGCTTGAGCGGGCGGGCGCCGAACGCCGGATCGAAGCCTTCTTCGATGAGCAGGTCCTTGGCCGCGTCGGTGAGTTCGATGGTGATGTTGCGGTCGGACAGCAGCTCGCGGATGCGGCGCAACTGGATATCGATGATCTGCCGCAGATCTTCGCGGCGCAGAGCGTGGAAGATGATGACGTCATCCACCCGGTTGAGGAACTCGGGCCGGAAGTGCGCGTGCAGGGCCTCCAGCACCCGACGCTCCATCTCCTCATCGTTGCCGACCACATCCAGAATGTACTGGCTGCCGATGTTGCTGGTCATAATGATGACGGTGTTGCGGAAGTCCACCGTGCGACCCTGACCGTCGGTGAGACGACCATCGTCCAGCACCTGCAGGAGAACATTGAAGACCTCGGGATGGGCTTTTTCGATCTCGTCGAAGAGGACGACGCTGTAAGGGCGTCGGCGCACGGCCTCGGTGAGCTGACCCCCTTCTTCGTAGCCCACGTAGCCGGGAGGCGCGCCCACCAGACGGGAGACGGTGTGGCGCTCCTGGTATTCGCTCATGTCGATGCGCACCATGTTGTGCTCGTCGTCGAAGAGGAATTCGGCCAGGGCCCGGGCCAGCTCGGTCTTGCCCACGCCGGTGGGGCCCAGGAAGATGAAGGAGCCGATGGGGCGGTTGGGGTCTTGCAGGCCCGCCCGGGAGCGGCGGATGGCCGCGGCCACGGCCTTGATGGCCTCATCCTGGCCCACGACCCGCTGATGCAGGCGCTCTTCCATGTGCAGAAGCTTCTCCCGCTCGCCTTCCAGCAGCTTGCTGACGGGGATGCCGGTCCATTCGCTGACGATGGATGCGATTTCCTCCGCGTCCACCTCTTCTTTCAGCAACATGCCCTGCTCCTGAAGCTGCTTCAGACGGGCCTGGGCTTCCTGCAATTGGGCTTCGAGCTGCACCAGCTTGCCGTAGCGCAGTTCGGCCGCTTTCTGCAGATCATACTGGCGCTCGGCCTCTTCGATCTGGATGCGCACCTGGTCGATCTCTTCCTTGATGCGCTGCACGGTCTTGATGGCCTCCTGCTCGGCCTGCCAGCGGGCGGTGAGCTCCGCGCTGCGGGCCTTGAGTTCGGCCAGTTCTTTCTCCAGCGCCTTCAGCCGCTCCTTGCTGGCTTTATCTTTTTCCTTCTTCAACGCTTCGCGTTCGATCTCCAGTTGCATGATCTGGCGGTCGATCTCATCCAGCTCTTGCGGTTTGGAGTCGATCTGGATGCGCAGGCGGCTGGCGGCCTCGTCGATGAGGTCGATGGCCTTGTCGGGCAGGTGGCGGTCGGTGATGTAGCGATGGCTGAGGGTGGCGGCGG
>JALWDV010000336.1 GCA_027036755.1 Anaerolineae bacterium | reverse complement strand
GCCAGCGCCGGGGGATGAAGTCCCCCGGCTAGAAACAGCGCCCCTGCGGGGCTAGCCGGATTTATCCGGCGCTGTTTTGTAGCCCGGCGACTTCATCGCCGGGCGGACGTGGCAAACGCTTCAACCGAAAAAGGACGCACCCTTTTGATTTTTTCCGTGTAGATCAGCTTTTTCTGCGTCATCTGCGTTCTATTTACGGGAACAGCGTAGTGTAATCATCGGCGAGTCGTTTGTGATGCGTTGTACAATTTCTGCGTCCGATCTGATATACTATAAACGCGGTATTGTCTTTAGTGAGTAGCCGCCCGCTAATCCGGCAAAGGCGGCTCTCCATCACCTGGACAATTGTGTAAAACGTCATACTCTCGCCTGCAATGTGGCGTCATACGCCTTGCGTTTCTGGGGTCCGAGGCGATTGCCGCCTTTTTGCATTATCCGATCCAGGAGGAAATGATGAAAAAATTTTGGCTCAACACCGCAGTGATGATTATTCTGACGCTCTTTTTCCTCGGATCGGGACGCGTCATGGCCCGGAGCATCGCCTCTCCTGGCCCGAGGACTTTCCTGGCCCCTGACATCACGCCAGAGCCGTCCGCCGCTCAGCCCCGCGCGCCCGAGGGCGTCGCCGCTACGGCCGGATTTCTGGTGGATCACACCAACACCGATCTCGCCATTCCCGAAATCTGGATCGCCGAAGCCAAGTCCTCCCTGCACATCGCCTATGAGCACACATCGCACGGCAGTCAGCTCGTCACCGGCATGAACGCACTGGCGAATTATCCCGATTTTGGCGACAAATACGCCTGGGTGGACAACACCCACGGCGATATCGACCATCTCAGCCTGGACGATTACGGCATCCCCAATGGCCCCAACGATCTCAGCACGGGCGATGCGGATTCCGATGGGGATGGCATCGATGATTGGGCGGAGAGCACCTATGATTATCTGGTCGATCCCAATCATTACCATGTCAATGTGATTTTGTGGTCCTGGTGCAACATCGCCGGACACGACATCCCCCGCTATCTCGACAGCATGGAATGGCTCATCGGGCTGTTCGACGAAGGGGGCACGCATGAGCGGGCCGCGGAGCATCCAGTAAAGTTCGTATTCATCACCGGCCACGCCAACGGCGGCGGCGAGAACGACTCTTCTGATTCGCAAAACCAACTCATCCGCGCGCATGTCAACAGCCATAACCGCATCTTGTACGATTTCGCGGACATGGAGAACTATGATCCCGATGAGAATTACTTCCTGGATAAGCGGGTGGAGGATGATCTGGATTATGACAGCACGCCGCCATACGATAGCGGCTCCAAAGACGCCAATTGGGCGGTGGAGTATCTGGACCGGCATGACGACAGTGAGCTGGATCGGTTGACGACAGGCGACAACGTGCCGGGCTATAGCGGCGCAGGCAGTTGCGCCCATTCCAACGGCCCCAACAACCGCGCCCGGCTCAATTGCGTGCTCAAGGGACGGGCGGCCTGGCATCTCTTTGCCCGGCTGGCCGGGTGGGATGGCAATCCTGTGTCGGATCATCTCATGGCCGCGCCCGATGACGAAGCCTTGCACGTTAGCTGGGAGCTTACCGGAACCCTGCCCGTCAGCGCCACCTGGCGCATCAGCTACACCGGGCCCGCGGGCGATCACGCTTCGCCCATCGAAAACATCTCCCAGGATGATCGCGGCTACACCCTCACCGGCCTCACCAATGGCGCTTCTTACGATGTCACCCTCAACGCCATGCTCAATGGCTCCCCTTATCTCACCGCCACCGTCACGGCCAGCCCCAGCGCCAATCCTGTATTCCTGCCGCTGGTCACAACTTCGATCCCGGCTGCAGACACTCTGCGGTTGAGTTGGAATCATGCCAGCGGTTACACTCGTTATCAAGTATGGCGCAGCGCCTCGCCCTACTTCGATCTCAGCGGGCCTGACGCGGGCTGGGTGGATGCTGCGCCCTGGCGGTACGATGACGCCAACGCGGTGGGCGACCCCGCGGAGAACCACTACTACCGGATCGTGGGCGTCAAAAACGATGGCTCGGTCACCATCTCCGGCCGCGTGGGCGAGTTCGATTTTGCGCTGAGGCCGGGCGCAGTCACCAGAGTCTTCGTGGACGGGCCCGGGGGCGATGTGGATACGGGCATGGACTTGCTGATGAGCTCCTCCTGGGCCACGCGCAACGGCGGCCAGCACGCCAGTTTCCAACTGGAGGGCCTGCCGGGAACCATCCAACACGCCTTGCTCAAATTCGATTTGTCCTCGCTGCCAGCAAATGGCGTTTGCACCAGCGCCACTTTGCATCTTTACCACGATTATAGCCCCGAGGGAGAGGGCATGAACACCGGCCATGTTTACAGCGTGGCCGCGGCAAACTGGCCCTGGATCGAAGGAACGGGCGACATCGACATCGCCCGGCAGGGAGAGCCGTGCTGGAACGCCCGCGAAGCGGATGGCAGCGAAGGGGTGCAAACGCCCTGGGCTGGATCGGCTGGCGCTTCCACCGCGAGCGTTGACTATGAACCGACCGCCATCGGCTCCTGGTCTTTCAACGCCAACGCGGCCAAAGGCGCCGAAATCCTTATCGATCTGGATTGCAACCGCGTGCAAGGCTGGTTTGGCGCAAACAATAACAACTACGGCATCATTCTGGTGGCGGATGACAACGTGCACAGCGTCCATGTCGGCAGCGCCGAAAACGCCACCGCGGCTTATCGCCCCAAACTGGAGGTGACATACCAGACGCCATAACTTTCTCTCGACGTTTCGCCATCTTGCTCCTGTTGCCGGGCGGGCTCGATTTCGATTGATGAGCGTCGCCCGGCCGCCCCAGCCCTTGCGGTGAGTCATCATCGGCAGCCCTCATGGGCGCTGGCTCAATCAAGCTTCTGCGCCAGATCTGGGGCGTATCGGGCCAGATGGCGGCGCAATTGCAGCAGCGCCAGATCCCTGGCCTTGGCCTCCAGCATGATGTCGAAATCCCTCATGCGGGGCAGGCCGCGCAGGAAGGCGATGAATTCGAAGGGGTTGATGTAATGGCTGTGGCGGTTGAGCCGGGGCGGATGCGGGACGCCCTTGCGATCTCGCACCATCTCGGTGGCGGGCGTGCTGAAATGGATTTTGGGCGTCTGGCCCGGCGGCCAACTGGCCAGGCAAATGGCCAGCGCCTCATCGGTGGGGATGTGGTCGGGATTGTAGAGCTGATGGTGGAGGAAATCGAACGCGAGCCGCACGCCCGTGCGCTCGTGCAGCCACGCCACATCCGCCACGCCGAACCGTCGATCATCGTGCTCCAGGACGAGACGACGCTGCACGGCCGCGGGCAATGTCTCGAAACCGCGCACAAAAGCCGTCAGCGCGGCGGCGCGCTGGTGATAATGACCGCCCACATGCACCACGATGACCGCGTCCGGCCCCAGGCCCATGCCATCCAGGATAGCGGCCAGGCCCGCCAAAGTCGCCTGAGACTGGCGCAGACGATGGGGATCGGGCGTGTTGAGCAGCGCATAAGCGGGCGCATGAAAGCTGAGACGCAACCCCAGCCTGCGGGCCAACTTCCCCACAGCCTCCAACTCCGCCCCGCATTCCTGGATCTGCCCGTGGAACCGGGTCAGATGGGGATGCGTGAGATAAGGCGCCAGATTGGGCGACAACCGATACATGGTTATCCGCTGGCTTTCGAGATAAAGGAAAACATCGCGCAGATAAGCCAGGCTGATGGAAAGATGGGGGTTGTTTTGCCAGCGACGGCTGTCATGGCTGCGCAGGCCCGCGCGGCCCAGCACGCTGACGGGGAAACCGAGTCGCATGAAGAGCGCTTCTTGCCTGTGAGTGGGATGTGGAGTAGGATTTGATGTAACTGCTCAGGTAGCCTGATTCGACTTTGAAAATGCATTGCCACGAAGGCTCGAAGGAACGAAGACACGAAGAAAATCCTTATTTCTCACCCTTCGCGCCTTCGTGTCGTCGTGTCTTCGTGGTTTTTGGCCTTGCTACGTTAGTAGCTTGACAATGTCACATTACGTCATTCAGCA
>JALWDV010000335.1 GCA_027036755.1 Anaerolineae bacterium | reverse complement strand
TCCCCCGGCTAGAAACAGCGCCCCTGCGGGGCTAGTACACGAAGGCCGAAATGATTGTACGGTTTGCTATGCTAATGCGCCGCGCCGGATGTGCGATCCGGCGCACTTTTCCCGCTTAACCCGCCGGATTGCGAATCCGGCTGGACGCAAGCGCGTGCAGCCAATCATACAACGACTTACGCCTCCTTGTACTAGCCGGATTTATCCGGCGCTGTTTTGTAGCCCGGCGACTTCATCGCCGGGCGGACGTGGCAAACGCTTCAACCGAAAAAGGACGCACCCATTTGAAAATAGGGAAGGAAAAGCCGTTGGCGGAAAGGCTCGTTATGGAGATCCACGATGCCCCAGCCGAAGCCGTTGTTGGGAATGCTTTGTGGGGTGTCGCCACCGCAACCCTGGGTAGATGTCCGAGGGTCCGTGATCTCACGCAGACGCTCCCGAATCTGGTCGGGATGCCCTCTTAGCTCGGGATGGGCGCTGATAAGCAACGCGGCCACGCCTGCGACATGAGGCCCGGCCATGCTGGTGCCCGACGAGCGACCGTATCGATTCCCCGGGATGCTGGAAAGCACATTGACGCCCGGAGCGCTGACATCGGGACCAATTCGGGTGACGCCCTTATAAACCACCGGCCCGCGGCTGCTGAAGGAAGCCAGCCCATCGTTGAAATCGGTGGCCCCCACAGTGAAGGCTCGGGGATAAATGGCGATGGGATCACGGATCGTGTTGCATGAGGGGCCGCTGTTCTGGGCCGAGGCCACCACTAAAATGCCGGCGGCGTCGGCCGCGTTCAAAGCTGGCTCGATAACGGCCAGATTCTCCGGCGTGCAGCCCTCGCTTTCGGGGCAACTCCAGGAATTGTTCATCACGTCGGGCGCTTTGTCGGGATCGCCCTCAGTCATGGGATTGCCGCCAATGGGCCAGGGAGCGACGAACCATTGAAAGCACTCGATGTAAGTGGATGGACGCCCCCAACCCGCCTCCATGTTGCGACATCCGATCCATTTCGCGCCCGGAGCAACGCCGATGGGATGCGGGGCGCTCGCGGGCCAGTCAGCCGCGTCGGGCGCTCCATCATTACCCACCATGGTGCCCATGGTGTGGGTGCCATGCCCGTAATCGTCACACGGCTCGGGCGAGTCCAGTCCGCAGGGATTAGGATCGGTATGGTTGGGATCGAGTTCATGGATGGCGTCGTGCCAATTGTAATCATGGGAGACGGCGTCCGCGGCCGCGTCGTAGCCGCGATAGGCCCGCTTCAGCGCCTCGTGGTCCCAATCGTAGCCGGT
>JALWDV010000334.1 GCA_027036755.1 Anaerolineae bacterium | reverse complement strand
TAACGCCAAATAACGCCAAATATCGCCACATAGCGCCACATAACGCCACGTAACGCCACGTAACGCCACAAAACGCCAAATAACGCCAAATAACGCCACATAACGCCACATAATGCCACATATCACCCCATAACATCACATAACGTCACATAACATCACATAACCTCACATAACGTCACATAACGCCACATAACACCACAAAGCGCCACATAACCCCACATAATGCCATATAATGCCACATCACGTCACGAAACGCCACATAACGCCACATCACGCCACATAACGGAACATGACGCCACATACCGCCACATAACGCCTCATAACGCTACATAAAGCCACATAACGCCACGAGACGCCGCAAAACGCCACATAACGCCACATAACTTCACATGACGCCACATAAAGCCACAAAACGCCACACAATGACAAATAACGACACAAAACGCCACATAACGCCACATAATGCCACATAATGCCACATAGCACCAGGTAACATCGCATAACGTCACATAACATCACATGACCTCACATAACGTCACATAACGCCACATAATGCCACAAAGCGCCACATAACCCCACATAACGCCATATAATGCCACATCACGTCACGAAACGCCACATAACGCCACAAAACGCGAAATAACGCGAAATAACGCCCATAACGCCACATAACGCCACATAGCGCCACGAAACACCACATCACGCCACAAAATGCCACAAAACGCCGAATAACGTCAAGCAACGCCAAATAACGCTACATATCGCCAAATAACGCAACATAATGCCACATATTGCCACATAACACCACGCAATATCACATAACGTCACATGACATCACATAACCTCACATAACGCCACATAACACCACATAACCCGACATGACGCCACATAACGCCACAAAACTACATACAACGACTCATAACGACACATATCGCCACATAGCGGCACAAAACGCCACAATTACGCCATAAAACGCCACATAACCCCACATAATGCCAAAAAACGCCAAATAACGCCAAATAACGCCACATAGCACCACATAAGGCCATAAAACGCCAAATAAAGTCAAATAACGCCAAATAACGCTACACAACGCCACATAACGCCACATAACGCCACGTAACGCCACGTAACGCCACGTAACGCCACAAAACGCCCAATAACGCCACACAACGCCACATTACGCCACATAACGCCACATAGTGCCTTATAACCCCAGGTAACATCACATAACGTCACATGACATCAAATAACCTAACATGTCGCCACATAACGCCACATCACCCCACA
>JALWDV010000333.1 GCA_027036755.1 Anaerolineae bacterium | reverse complement strand
CATACCGCCACATAACGCCACATAACTCCACATGACGTCACATAGCGTCACATAGCGCCAGAGAACGTCTCATCACGTCACATAACGCCAAAAAACGCCACGTAACGCCACCTAACGCCACATTACGTCACATAACGCCAGAAAACGCCACATTACGCCAGATAACGCCACATAGCGCCACATAACGCCAAATAACGCCACATAGCGCCAAAAGACGGCACATCGCGCCACATATCGCCAGAAAACGCCACATAACGCCACATAACGCCACATAATGTCACATAGCGCTATATGTAGCCACATAACGCCACATAACGTAACATCGCGCCACATGACGCTAGAGAACGCCTCATCACGTCACCTAGCGCCACATAACACCATATAACGCCACATAACGCCACATTACGCCACATAACGCCATGTAACGCCAAATAAAGATACATAGCGCCACATAACCCCACATATCGCCACCTAACGCCACATAACACCACATATCGCCACATGACGCCACAAAACACAAAAAAGCCACATATCGCCACATAACGCCATATACCGCCACATAACGCTACATAACGCCTGGTAACGCGACATAACGCCACATAACGACACATAACGCCTTATCATGCCACATATCGCCACATAACCCTACAAAACGCCAGAAAACGCCACAAAAAGCCATATTTCGCCACATAGCGATACATAACACCAAATGACGCCACATAACTCCACATAGCGCCTCACCGCACCACATAACGCCACATAACGCCACAAAACGCAATATAACGCCAAAAACGCCTTATGACGCCTCACAAAGCCACATAATGCCATATAACGCCACATAACGCCACATAGCGCCACATAGCGCCTCATAGCGCCACATAACGCCACATAACGCCACATAACGCCCCATCGCGCCACAAAGCGCCACATAACGCCATGTCACGCTACATAACGCCACATATCGCCACATAACGCTACAAAGCGCCAAAAAACGCCACCAAACGCCATATATCGCCACATAACGCCACATAACGCCACATAACGTAACATAACGTCACATAACGCCAGAGAAGGTCACATCACGTCACATGACGCCACATAAGGCCACATAGCGCCACATAACGCCACCTAACGCCACAAAACGCCATATAATGCCAAAAAAAGCCTCATAACGCCACATATCGCCAAATAACGCCAAATAACGCCAGAAAACGCCACATGCCGCCACATAACGCCACATAACTCCACATGACGTCACATAGCGTCACATAGCGCCAGAGAACGTCTCATCA
>JALWDV010000331.1:382-1295 GCA_027036755.1 Anaerolineae bacterium | reverse complement strand
AGGGTGGGCTTGATGTGCGGCTGCTCGCCATCGGTGAAGCTGACAGTGATGACAGGGGCCCGAAGCAGAAACGCCTCGATCCAGGCGTCGTCATAAACAGCCCGGTCTTTGCGTCGGATTTGGGTGTAAGTCATGGGCTATCGACCTGGAGCGTTTACCGGTCAATCATGCTGACGAAATAGCGATGAAATCGCAGATCATCGCTGAGTTCGGGGTGAAACGCCGTGCCCAGCAAATGTCCCTGGCGCACGGCCACGATGGGGCCACCTTCGGGCAAGCGGGCCAAAGCCTGCACGCCCGGGCCCATTTCCACCACAGCGGGCGCGCGGATGAAGATGGCGTGAAAAGCGCCCGAGGGGTCCTCGGGCCGGGCGACTTGGGCCAACGCGGGCACGTCCAGATCCGCCTCGAAGCTATCGACCTGACGCCCGAAATAATTCCGGTCAACGGTGATATCCAGCCCGCCGATGAGCGGCTGGCCGCCTTTCTTCTGCCTTGCGGCCCGGTCGGCCAGCAGAATGAGCCCGGCGCAGGTGCCCCAGGCGGGCCGCGTCCTGGTGAAATCCCGCAGCGGCTCCAGCAGGCCAAATGCGACGGCCAGCTTGCCCATGGTTGTGGATTCGCCTCCGGGGATGATCAGCGCGTCCAGCGCGTTCAGTTGCTCGGGCAGACGGATTTCGCGGGCGTCCACGCCCAGCGCTTGTAATTTGAGAATGTGTTCTCGAAAAGCCCCTTGCAGGGCCAAAACGCCAATTTTCATAGTGATGATCGATGAAATGCCGGTGAAAAGGCTGACGAGGGAGCGACGCGGACAGGCCAACTATTTTTCTCCGCGTTAATCCGCGTTCGTCCGCGTCCCATTCCGAAACAGCCTTCTCGCCGAAGTGATGGATGAGGTGAATGAAATGAATGC
>JALWDV010000331.1:0-372 GCA_027036755.1 Anaerolineae bacterium | reverse complement strand
CAAAGAGCCTGCGGCCATTTTAGACTGAATATGCGCATTCGGACAAAATCACGGGCGATGCTCCCCGTCTGCGGACGCGTTCTCCTCCAGCCACGTCAAAATCTCCGCATACGCCGCCATCTGATCTTGCAGCACGCCCGCATCGCCCTGGCCCGCGGCCAGCGCGGCCCGCGCTTGCGCCAGGCGCCGCCTCATGGCCCGGGCGATGATCCATCGTTCGGCCTTGCGCTTCCAGGCGAGATGGTGTTTGTCGTAGTAACGCAGCCGCGAGCGCCACAGAGCCACGGTCATGGCCCGGCGAAACTGGCGGGCGCTTTGTCCTTCGTAGTGGGTGACCCGGGCGGCGGGGACGCAGTAGATGGGCCATCCCGC
>JALWDV010000330.1 GCA_027036755.1 Anaerolineae bacterium | reverse complement strand
TTTCGATGACCTGATTCCAGTGCGCCACCGCGGCCCGGGCGTCCACCAGCTTGCTCACGGCCTGATGCCAGTTGTAGCCGTACCACACCCGCAGCAGCTCCCGCAGCTCGGCGCTGAGCTGTTCGTGTTGGATAGCCTTTTCGGCCTGCTTTTCCAGCTTGCGCAGCCGCGGCTCGATCTCGGCGATGATGTCCTGCACCCGGGTGAGGTTGTCCTGGGTCTTGCCCAGCCGATCCATGGTCAGGCGGCGCTTGGTGCGATAGTGGGTGATGCCCGCGGCCTCCTCGAAGAGAATGCGCCGATCCTCCGGGCGCTGCGACAGGGCCTGGTCGATCATGCCCTGGCCGATGACTGTGTGCGTGCGCCGTCCCAGGCCCGAGCGATCCAGCAGCTCGTGCACATCCTTCAGGCGCACGCGGCTGCCGTTGATGTAGTATTCGTTATCGCCCGAGCGGTAGGCGCGGCGGGTGATGACCACCTCGTCGAAATCGATGGGCAGCCAGTTGTCGCTGTTATCCAGCAGGATGCTGACCTCGGCCATGCCCATGCGGGCGCGCTGATTGCTGCCGTTGAAGATCATGTCCTCGGTTTTCTTGCCCCGCAGCACCGAATACGCCTGTTCGCCCATCACCCAGCGAATGGCGTCGGCGATATTGCTCTTGCCGCTGCCGTTTGGGCCCACGATGGCGGTGATGTTGCTGTCGAAGATGATCTCGGTTTTATTGGCGAAGGTTTTATAGCCGTGAAGCGTGATTTTTTTCAGTCGCATAGGGTTTGTTAGTTATCCGATTCCGGTTCTTTTGGATTTCGGGGGATGAGATGCCGGGCGAATTGCGAATCCGCCCTGGGAGCTCGCTGCATCCAGCCGAATTCGCAATCCGGCGGGGTAACTGCTAACGTATGCCAGTTGGTTGTCTTTTCCCACTCAAACCTGACAGGTTCTCGTAACCCTGGCGGCAGGATGTGCAGTTTTCAGCCAGCAACGAAGCGTGCAAGGCTCTGAATTGCTGCCAAAGGAACCTATCAGGTTAATTCAAGCGAAAACGACCTTAGCAGTTACCCGGCGGGTCTGATAAAGCCAGAGCCTCCTGAAATCCTGTTGAGCCTCCGATTTCTTGCGCTCGGATGTGGAGGATGGGGAAATGGGGACGAGGTGGGCGCGCGGTCATGCACGGGGGTTGGGGACATTAACTCCCGTCTCGCCCGGACGTCATTCTGCGCCCGGCCGCCCGGCGATTCGCGCCAGCGCATTCTGCGCGGCGGCCTGCGCGGCCTGCTGTTTGCTCTTGCCGGTTCC
>JALWDV010000329.1 GCA_027036755.1 Anaerolineae bacterium | reverse complement strand
AGACACCTCATGCACTATAGGTCGTCGCTTCCGACGGCCGCCTATTAGCTTACACCCGAATGCGGCGATTCGCTATTCTTTTCTTGTTAATGTGCTCTCTTTTAATATACAAGGCTCGAAGGGACGAAGACACGAAGTCATTCAAAGGAGATTTGGGACGCATCCCATTGCAAAAGTGGTGGCGAGACGTCAGTATTCACGTCAAACCTGAAATCGCGGATGACGTCTATCCCGCCAGGGCCAGGTATAACATGCGTCCGGCGGAAAGAACGACCACCACCAGCAGCAGGCGATAGACCCAGATCTGCGCCCACTCTTTGGTGGCGAACCGCACCGCGGCCCAGGCTCCGGCTATGTTTCCCACGGCCAGGATCAGGCCCACAAGCCACGCCACCTGGCCGTTGTGCAAGAAGACGAAGATGGCGAAGGCGTTGAACGCCAGCACCAGCAGGGCCTTGATGGCGTTGGCGTGAATCAGATCATGCCCGATGGACATGACCAGCCCCACCAGCAGAAAAATGCCCACGCCCGCCTGGATGAAGCCGCCGTACAATCCGATGAAGAAGAACAGAATCCACTCCTTCCAGCCCGGTTTGCGGGCTCCCTCGGGCCGGCCAACCAGCCAGCGTTTGGGTTTGAGGATGATGAGGAAGAAGGTGAGGATGAGCATCCCGGCGATGGCCAGCTTCATGGCCCGCTCATCCAGATTCACCGCAATCTGCGCGCCCAGCACGCCGCCGACGATGGTGGGGAGCAGCAGCGTCAGGGCCTCGCGCCATTTGAGATAGCCCTGGCGCTGAAAGCTGCTGGCGCTGACGCCCGTTTGCAGCAGCACGCCGATGCGATTGGTGCCGTTGGCGACGCTGGCGGGCAGGCCCATGAAAACCAGCAGGGGCAGGGTGATGGCGCTGCCGCTCCCGGCCAGGGTGTTGATGAATCCGGCCAGAAAACCGGCCACGATGACGGCGGGGTACATCCAGGGGCTGAGATGGTAGGTCATGGTCGGGCCTCGAAGATGGCGGGAGTCTGCTTTGAAAATAGAACACGGATGAACACAGAAAAACACGGATAATTCAAAAAATCTGTGACCGAAGGCCGTGTCAATCCGTGTCCTCGTCTTTCATCGGTATCGGCGCGGGCTCGCCCGCCGTCGGGCTGCTATGAAAATAAGCTCTCCCACGTCATTTCGAGGGAGCGCAGCGACCGAGAAATCCCCTTGCTAACGAGGAGATTTCTCCTCCCTGGGGTCGTCGAAATGACGTAACAAGGGAGTTTCATCGGTACCGGTGCAGGGACG
>JALWDV010000328.1 GCA_027036755.1 Anaerolineae bacterium | reverse complement strand
GCCCACCGCGACGCCCACAACCCAGCCCACTGCGACGCCGACGGCAACGCCCACCGCGACGCCCACAACCCAGCCCACTGCGACGCCGACGGCAACGCCCACCGCGACGCCCACGACCCAACCTACCGCAACCCCCACGACCCAGCCCACCGCGACGCCCACAACCCAACCTACTGCGACGCCGACGGCAACGCCCACCGCGACGCCCACGACCCAGCCCACTGCAACCCCCACGGCCCAGCCCACCGCGACGCCCACCGCAACGCCTACACCCACCAATATGCTTCCCAACCCCTCCTTCGAAAATGGCGGCGGCTTCTTCGGCGGTTCACCCCTCGGATGGCAGAGCAGCGGCAGCGGCGCCGCCTGGACCCACACCGAAGCCAGCGATGGCGACTCCTCCCTGGTCATCGGCCCCTGCATGTTCGGCGACTGCGGCTACTGGGAATCGGATAAAATCCCCCTGGACATCGATCATCAGTTCCAGTTGGATGGCGACATAATGATAACGCCGGGCATGGAGCCGGGCATCGCCTTCGAGCAATGGGATGCTCAGGAGGAGTTCGTGGGTGAACTCATCATCCCCATCACCCAGACCCTCACCTCCTCCATCTGGCAGACCCTGGATGCAGTGAAGGTGGGCGCGGGCTCGAACTTCCAGTTCGATCCTGAGACCACGTCCATCAGCCTGCGGCTGTTTGTCGAAAATGGCAGCTCGGGCAGCGTCTGGTTCGATAATTTCTATCTGGGAGATTTTGGCCCGCCCGAACGTCCCACCTATCGCGGCAACTGATTCCCTTCATCGCTTTGTGCACGGGCGGATGGCCAGCGCATGGTTGGCCTCCGCCCGTGTTGCATTTTTTGGGTGATATTGGCCCTGCCTAATGCCCGTTGATGACCCGGACCAGGTAAGTGCACGTCCAGAATTAGCTACCTTTCCCTGCCGGGCCGCCAGAGCTTCGCCCCCATCCCCAGCCCTCTCCCGCCAGTCGCTTTGCTCCTTTGCTGGGGAGGGAGCCGCTGGTTTGCAAAGGAGTTTTTCAGGCGAGGATGACATCTCCTCGCTTGCAGGGGACTGAGGCGGAATTCTCTCGCAAACGCGAAAACCTCGAAAAAAGGGAAGTAATTTGGGTGCGTCCTTTTTCGGTTGAAGCGTTTGCCACGTCCGCCCGGCGATGAAGTCGCCAGGCTACAAAACAGCGCCGGATAAATCCGGCTAGCCCCGCAGGGGCGCTGTTTCTAGGCGGGGGACTTCATCCCCCGGCGCTGGCCGCGGGCGCGAAGCGCCCCATTAATGAATGGATTATTTTAACTTTCCAACTCATTTGGGACGCACCCAAGTAATTTTTAGCCGGTCACCTGGCAGCTACAATCAACCATAAAGCAGGCCCCGCCAAAATGACGGGGCCCACGTTTTTTGAGAGGATCGTTGTGCGTCAATGGAAGATGCGGTTAGAACGCCCGGCGGCGCTGCCAGAAGAAGGCTGTCACGCCCACCAAGACCACAACCAGGAGCCCTAAAACCCACAGGCCCGCATCGCTTCGGGCGCTCATCCCGCCCAAACGGATGGCGTTGGGCGAGGTCATGTTGCCGTAGTCGTCCTGGGTCAGGAAACCGAAGTCCACGGTCATGTAGGCGCTGTCGTCGTCATAGCCCGCGGGGTCGCCGCTGTCGCCGGTGTTGGTCTGGCCGTTGAGGGTGGCGGGGAAGGGCTGGCTGACGACGTAGTCGCCTACGGGGATGCCATCATCGCCGTTGGCTGCATCCTGGTCGCCGGTGGCGTCAGGATCCTGCGCCCCGCCATCGCTGCTGTATTTATAGTCGGAAGGCACACTCGATTTAACAACTGCTACGAAGTAGTAGGTGTTGGCCGCTCCGGGCGTGCTGGGATCCACGTTCAGAAACTGGTAGAAGCCGCCGTTACTTGTCGTGGCAGTAGCAACTTCGGTGTCGGAGCCGGGATCGAATACGCCGTCACCGTCGCTATCGCGATACAACTTGAGCTGTACGCCATCTATGCCGTCCTCGCCTGAATCAGCCTGGCTGTTGCCGTTGGCGTCGTGCCACACAAAGTTGCCGATGGCCACCTTGGGCGACGCGAAACCAAAATCGTAACTATGGTTATTCTCACCACTGGATCCGGTGGTAAAGACTGTACCTACCTGACTGGAAGAGCCAACAGAAGAATCGCCATCGCTGTCATTCAGGTCGGCGTTGGCGCCCTCGCCACTATCCTGGGAGGTGGGGGCGCTGTCAGCGCCACAAGCGTCGGGAATAGCGCTCTGGGTGTAATCCACCAAAACGCGACAGGAAGTGTTGCGGGGAATGATGTGCAGACTGCTGTCCCATGTGGCGGTGGGGAAGCTGCTGAGGCTGGCGTCGCCATCCTTGAAGTAGTAATTGCCGTTAGCGTCGGTGGTTGTGGTGGCGGTGACGTCATCAGGGCCTCCGAAACCGTCGCCATCGATGTCGCATTGCAGGATGACGCTGGCGCCGTTAATCGCGGGGCTTATTTCATCAGGGTCCTGCACGCCGTTGCGGGCATGATCGCCGGCGCCGGTGTCACACCACAAACGATTGCCGATTTCCAACGGCGCCGGATCGGTCAGCAGTTCCACATCGCCCATGCTGGCAGCCTTGCCAAAGCCGGCGGCCCGGGCTGTGTCATCATCGTTGCTGTTATCTTTGGTGGGAGAAAATTGGATAAATTGATGAATCTTGCCATCGGACAGGTTGAGCCATTCGAGGCCGTCATTGTCGTAGTATTCAGACTCAACCGGTGTTGGAGAAGTTCTGCCATAGTGAGGATCGTTAAAGGAGGAGACCAGATGGCCGCTGCCCTGCAGAATAGCAAGAGCGCCTTCACTGGCTTCTTTGTTGAGATCTCCGCCGGCGTCAAAGAAAAACTCGCCGCCACCGGCCACGCCTGTGCCATCGGATGTGTTGAAGTTGGCAGGGCAACCATTCGCCCCTTCCAGCACCCAGGCGCCATCGACAGAGCATACTTTCAGAATCTCGCCAACGTTGAAAGCGCTGTCCAAAATTTTGTTTCCTGCAACAGGCCTGTCATAGTTTTCTACGCCTCCCTGGAACGTCCAGCGTCCGAGAATGCCCAGGAACATGGAGCCATCCGCACCGAATTCGATATCGCTAAGAACCGGCACGGGATATTCTTTACGATAGTAGGTTCTTTCACTGCCAGGCCAGTCGTCTCGCCAGCGACGGAAGAGATGGTAATCATGAGTACTCTGAGTAGAGCGCTCATAATGTAAATTGAAGGTCAACTCGGTCGTCAGCGTCGTAGGGTCGGCGGGATCGAAGGAAAAGACATAGGCGGCGATGTCGTCGTCATTGTTACTGGTAGAGGCGTCGCATACAGCGCCAAGATAACCCTTGCCCATGTAGAACTTGAGGGCCCAGGGACGCAGCACCCCACCCGGGCAGGAGGGATAGGTGGGATCATACTCGGTGACGGTTCCGGGCAGTGTGTCGCCACTAACGTCAATCTTGATCAGAGATCTCTGTTTCAGGTTCACAGCCCAAAGATAGTTGCCATCCTCGGACATGTCGATATCGCCATAGCCAACTTTGCCGACCTTGGCATAAACGTCCAGATCCCGGTTGGGTTTCTTCGCATTGCACAGGCTGTAGTCATCCTGTATCGTGCCATCGGCATTGCAGTTGTTGTTGCGCGTGACGCTACCCAGATCGACGCCCGACACCCCCTGCAAATTGAAATGAGAGAGGGTGGGAGGAGAACTCGTGTAATCGAAGACGTAAATGGCGTCCAGGCCATGGGCCAAACCAGAATGCCGCCTTAACATTGCCGCCAGGAAGAGGCGCTTCTTCTCTTTCTGATAAGCCTCGCCCCAGGTGGAGCCGATATCCTCGAATGTGGCGGTGACGTTGGCCGCAGTTCCCCAATTAGGCACGTTATCATAAGGACCATAGAGACCCGCACCTTTGTTGGCAGGCGTGCCGCCAGTGTCATAAGAGAAGGTGTAGTGAGCAGGATCGGTGTTCGATGCAGTCTGGCCGTTCAACTGCCGAGATGAGGCAATGTCGGGATTGGCGACGCTGC
>JALWDV010000327.1 GCA_027036755.1 Anaerolineae bacterium | reverse complement strand
CCTGTTCACTCAACACGGATACGAGGAAACACAGATAAAATCTTTTTTGAATGCCTTCGTGTCTTCGTTTCCTTCGTGTCTTCGTGGCAAAAGAGGACGATTGGGGCCAACGACCTTAGCAGTTACGGTAGTTCACAGAGAAATTTCTCTCCTAATCTAACCTTTTTCTTCCTTCGTGCGCTCTGCGCCTCCGTGTTGAAGGCTTTTTCAGTACAGTCAAGTGTTGTGTTTTTCTGAGATCTAATAACGTCTCCTCATCTTCATTTTTTGAACAAGGAGTGACAAATGGCAGGCGCTCCGTCTGCGGCCACCGCCGCAGCCCCCAAGCCGACTTATTGGAATGCCAGTTACACATTCAAATCCTGGTTGCTCACCACAGACCACAAGCGCATTGCGTTTTTATATCTGATGGTGATCTCCGGTTTCGCCGCGTTTGGCATTGGCGCCGCGTTGATCCTGCGTCTGGAGTTGTTCACACCGCAACAGGAGCTATTCCAGGATATCTACGCCCGGCTATTCACCCTGCACGGCGGCGCGATGGTGTATCTGTTCATGCTTCCGGCCATGCTGGGCATTTTGGGCAATTTTGTCGCACCGCTGATGATCGGGGCCGATAACGTCGCCTTTCCCCGGCTGAATTTGCTAACCTTCTACATCTTCGCAGGCGGCAGCAGCGGCATCGTCATGGAGGCGGCCTTTGGCGGTTCTGACGCCGGTTGGGGTTTTCTGGCTCCCTACGCCACCGCATACACCCCTTCTCGGGTGCTTCCGGCTTTGGCCATCATTCTCATCGTCGGTTTTTCCGTCTTTCTGATGGCTTTCAACCTGCTGGTCACCATTCATCGCCGCCGGGTGAAGGGGATGCGTTGGGACGCGTTGCCTTTCACCATCTGGGGCTATTACCTGGTTAGCATTGCCATTATCGCGGGCTCCTTTTTCATGTTTGTGTGGATTTTCTTCACCGCCACCCTGCGCGAACAGATGCTGGGATATGTAGACTATGGGCTCGACCTCAATCCTCAACTGTTGGTGCAAAGCTTCTGGATATTCGCGCAGACTTCGGTGTACATGATGCTGTTGCCCGCGGTGGGGATCGTGGCTGACATCATCGAGACCTTCGCCCGCCGTCCTGTCGTGGGGCGCAAAGGCGTGCAGCATTCCATGATCTCCCTGACCGTGCTCATGGCGTTGAGCTGGGGCGTTCACACCTTCACCAGTGATCAGTGGGCCTGGACCAATCTCTTCTTCTCTCTTGTGGCCTTTCTTAGCGCCATCCCTCTAACCATCATCATCCTCAGCCTGTTCTCCACCATTCGCAAGGCGCGTCCTTCCGCCGCCTCGCCCATGGTCTTCGCTTTGACGGCGCTGATTTCGTTGACTTTCTATCTGGCCAGCAGCCTGGCCCTTTATTCGCCTGTCACGGCCCAGGCGGTGCTGCACACGCAATTCGAATGGGCTAATTTCCATCTGTTGGTGGTGGGCGTGGTGATGACGGCTTTTCTGGGCGGAATGCACTATTGGTGGCCCAAAGCCACAGGCCGCGCCTATCCCGAACTGTTCGCCCGGGTCACCGGCTGGATCATCCTCCTGGGCGTGCTGGGGACTTTCATTCCCGGCTTCTGGTTGGGATTGCAGGGAATGCGCATCCGGGTGGTTTCTTATCCCGAAGCGTGGCAGATGACCAATCAGCTCATCACCACCAGCGCGCTGCTGCTGGTGGCGGGGCTTTCGTTGCCGCTGCTTTACTTCCTTTTCGCCACTTTCTGGGGCGAGAAGAATGGCAATCCCTGGGGGGCGAGCACCCTGGAATGGCGCACCACTTCGCCGCCGCCGCCCGAAAACTTCACGCCCGAGATGTTGGTTTGGGCTGGAGATTGACGCTACGCCGATTTCCCGCCGCCGCACTTTCCCGCAATCGCGTTTTCTTATTCCGCTGACGCATCGACTCATTCTTCGTAAATGAGGCAGAATATGTCACAGATATTTCATCCCTCCCTCAACCTTATCGCCAAAGCCATGGTCCTGGGAGTCACCCTGTTGCTGGTGGTTGGCTCAATTGTCTCCTATATTTTTGTGCGCTCGCCCTACATGCGGGGCACCACCATCGCCCGGGAGCAGCCTGTCTTCTTCAGCCACGAGCATCATGTAGGAGAGCTGGGCCTGGATTGTCGCTATTGCCATGTCAATGTAGAACGCAGTGGCTTCGCAGGCGTGCCCTCCACCGATATCTGCATGGGTTGCCACAGCCAGGTGTGGGCCGATAGTCCCGCCATCGCCCCCATCAAAGAGAGCATGGACGAGAACAAGCCCATTGCATGGAATCGGGTGAACAACGTGCCCGATTACGCCTTCTTCAACCACAGCATCCACATCAACAAGGGCGTTCCCTGCAAAGAATGCCATGGCCGGGTGGATAAGATGGGGTGGACGCGCAAGGCCCAGCCGCTTTCTATGGAATGGTGCCTGAATTGTCATCGCAATCGCCAGGATCATCTCGTGCCCAGGGAGGAAGTCTTCAACATGCAATACGAACTTCCCAAAGATCCGGCCGAACGCGAAGCGTTGCAAGCGGCCCTGGTCGAAAAATATCACGTGGACATCCATCAGTTCAACGTAACCGACTGCTCGGTGTGTCACCGCTAGCGACGCATGGCGTTGAGATTGACGCCTGACCGAATTGCAATCAGAACAGATGCTGTCATTTTGTCATTATTTTGGTCATATCTGACCCCTCACCTAACTTGAGAAGGTGACTATGGACGAAAAACGTTTGAACATCTCCGAACTCCGCAAACGTCTGGCCGAGAGGACGGGCAAGAAATACTGGCGGAGTTTCAACGAGATCGCCGACACCTCTGAATTCCGTGAATTCCTTGAGCAGGAATTCCCTGCAGGGGCCGCGTATCTCGATGACCCTACGGGCCTCACCCGGCGCACATTCCTCAAGATCATGGGCGCATCCATGGCGCTGGCCGGGCTGACCGCCTGCACCGCCACCAATCCCGAGAAAATCGTGCCTTACGTGGAAGCTCCCGAAGAGGTGATCCCGGGCGAGCCCTTGTTCTACGCTTCGGCCTTCCCCATGGCGGGCTATGGCATGGGCGTCATCGTTGAGACCCACGAGGGGCGCCCCACCAAGATCGAAGGCAACATCAATCACCCCGCCAGCCTGGGAGCCACCAACGTCTTCGCTCAGGCGTCCATCCTCAATCTCTACGATCCTGATCGCACCCGTCAGCCCGAACGCAAGGGCCTGATGAAAACCTGGTCCGATTTCGTCACGGAGCTGGGATCGGCGCAGAAGGATTGGGGCGATGGCGAGGGCGTGCGCATATTGACCGGCGCAGTCACCTCGCCCACCCTGGCCAGCCAGATCCAGACGTTCTTGCAGAAATATCCCGCGGCCAAATGGCATCAGTACGAACCCGTGAACCGGGATAACGTTCGCAGCGGGGCCAAGCTGGCCTTTGGCGACTTCGCAGACGCGGTCTATCATTTCGATAAAGCCGATGTGGTGCTCTCGCTGGACGCCGATTTCCTCACCTCGGGACCGGCCAGCGTGCGATACGCCAAAGACTTTATGAAGCGCCGCCGGGTGGCCGATAAGCCCGAGAACCAGGTCGAGATGAACCGACTCTATGCGGTGGAGGCCAATCTCACCAACACCGGCATCATGGCCGATCATCGGCTGCCCATCCGGGCGGTGGATGTGGAAACCTTCGCCCGCTCCCTGGCTCAGAAGCTGGGGCTGGATGTGGCGGGCGGCGATCCCGATAAATTCGGCGCATGGCTGGACGCGGTGGCCGAGGACTTGCAGGCCCACAAGGGAGCCAGCATCGTCATCCCGGGCGATGAGCAAGACCCCGTCGTCCACGCCCTGGCCCACGCCATCAATCAGGCCCTGGGCAACATTGGCTCCACCGTCAGCATCATCGAACCGGTGGAGGCCCAGCCCATGGTGCAGATGGACTCCTTCGCCGCGCTGGTGGAGGACATGAACGCGGGCGCGGTCAAGGCCCTGTTCATCATCGGCGGCAATCCCGTCTTCAGCGCCCCGGTCGATATTCCCTTCAAGGACGCGCT
>JALWDV010000326.1 GCA_027036755.1 Anaerolineae bacterium | reverse complement strand
GGGTGGGGGCCAAAGGGAGGCTGGGAGGGGCAAAATCGACCCATTGACTCTTGAGGATTCTAAATTTGGAATTGCTGCCGTAACGATGTCATGGATTATTGCAGGACGTTGCTTTGCCAACAACCACCTGACGTTTGACGTTTTACGCATGACGTGGGTTGGCATAAGTGGCCAACGTTGCTTCGCCAGGCATTTTTTTCGCAGGAGCCTGTATCGTTGCAACGATTTTTACGAAATGAGCAGGGGCTGTTTCAGCTCCTCCAGGATGCTCTGGATTTCATCGGCGGCCCGCAGATAAGGGGGCTGCTCCGGGTAATTGTGTCGTATCTGCTCCACAACCCGATACAACACCCGAGGATTGACTTCGGCCAGATCCCGGGTGCGCTGCCGCCAGCCCGCCACCAGTTCGGGATTGGGATGATTGACCGCGTTCATGGCCACCTGCGCCGGCAGCACGGAGCTGAGATTCCAGGAAGAGACATCCACGCCCAGCTCCCGGCCCGCGTTGGCCCAATAATAAGCCAGCATGGGGTTGATCAGTCCGCGCATCCGGCTCCACAGGGGATCATCCTCCTGCACCAGGGAGAAGAAGGCCAGATAATATCTCCGCGACTGGCTGTAATCCTTATCCACCTGCGATAATTCGCCCGCCTTGACCGAGGCGTATGAGGCGATGAGCCAGCGCAGGTCCTCCAGCGTGGCTCCGGGGTCCTGATTGAGCACCGCGTCCCACTGGATGCGGCAGGCGTAGAGATAGCTGCGAGCCGAGGCCGAGAAGTCCTGCGAGCGTTGGATCATGGCCCGCCGGGCCAGGTTGAAGGCTTTTTCAGGCCCGCGGGGCGCGTTTTCGGGTAGCTGCACCTGCTCGATCTCCCGACAAATGCGATGCAAGGCCGGATGATCGCAGAAGGGGATGGCGGAGTGGCCGGGGAGACGATAGCGATCGTTGTCTCGCTCGATGAGGCCCCGGGCTTCCAGCTCGTTGAGCAGCGTCTGAATGTAATCGGCCTGTTCCCGATCGTTGACCAGCACCGCGGCCAGCTCCTCCGCGTTCACTTCGAGGCCCGCGTGGATGACTGCGTAGACGAAGCCCGATTCGGCCCGCCGCACGAATGCAGATTCACTGGTGATATCCGGCGCGAGCCACACGGGCGTGCGCACCGAAGCCGGTTGATCGCCATAATCGAACGCCCGCTGCCGAAATCCCATCTGCCAGATGTGCCGCAGCATGGTTTTGCTGCGCCCGATGCCCTGCAACTCATAGCGCTCGCGCAGCGTCTCCAGCAGGCTGTCGGTGGTGTATTCGCCAGGATGTTCGCTGAGCTCCCGATAGATATCGCGCAGAACATCGCGCCGGGTGCTGAAATCGGACGCGGACATCTTCAGACGGGCGAAAATCTGCCGATATTGGGCGCGCAAATCAGAGGGAGACTCCAGCTTCGGCGGCGGGGCTGTCGCCGCTGCCGGCGGAGGCGCTGCCAGGGACGACAATTCAGCGTTCCCCCGCTCTTTCAGCGAGACGTAAAGTCGAAAATCCCTGGTATGCAAATCGACCAGATCGGCGTTGGCTTCCAGCCACTCGTTGAATTGGCTGAAACCGAAATTCGCCTCGTTGAAGGTTGGCTCCATCGAGATCATGGTCTGGCGCAAGCGGGCGGAGGTGACCGGGGTTTCGCCTCGTTGACCCAACGCCCGCAGCGCCTTGCGCAGCAAATTGCGTCCGGCTTGCATGTCGGTGGCGGTCTGCTCCGAGACCACGGCGTTTTCTCCCAGCAGCGTCTCGAGATACACGAATTCGTCGCAGGATTTGACCAGCAGGCGGTGGGTGATCTGCCGCGGGCCAATGCCCAGCGTGTACTTGCCATATTCCCGCAGCTTGCTCACCAGTGCGCCAAAGTCGCTATCCCCCGAGATGATGACGAAGGTGCGGATATGAGGCCGCGTCATGGCCGTTTCCAGCGCATCCATGGCCATGCGGATATCCGCCCGATTTTTGCCTGCGCGCACGCTGTACATCTGGATGAGATCGATGGCGTTCTCCATCATCTCGTCCCGATAATGTGCGAAGCGACTCCAATCGCCATACGCCCGTTTGATCACCACCGCGCCCCGACTTTGCAGATGCTCGATGACCGGAGTCAATTCGAAATCCAGAAAAACCTCTTCCGCCCAGCGGGCGATATTTTCGAAGTCTATGAAGACCGCGATTTGTTCGATTTGATCATTCATTTTGAAATATCCTGCCAGATGGTAATCATCCCCCGCGCCAAAAGACGCGGGGGCGTTCGGAGAAGATGACGCTCATCGACATTACAAAACGCCGAAGGACGTCAACTCCTAAAGGGTAAGCGAAAGAAGTTTGGGTGTCAAGTGGGGCTGTGATAGAGTTATGGCCGAAACGGAAAAACGGGCATGGTTCAGATCGTCCCTCTGGCATCTTTACGATTTCAGGTGGTCAACGCCTGGCAAAGCACGTCAAACGTAAATCGTCAAACGTCAAAGTGTGGCGACATGACTTTCTTTGACGTTTGACGGAGAAATTGTGAAGATCGTTTTGAATGGTAACTGCTAACGTACCTGACTTTAAGTCGCCAAAAGCCACGAAGGCTCGAAGTTCTTCGAAGACACGAAGGACAAATAAAGAAAAATACTTCGTGCCTTCGCCTTTCTTCGTGTCTTCGTGGCAAAAAGTGGTGGCTACACCTTAGTAGTTACTTTGAATGAGAATAAACCATGCCTGGTAATGCAACAGTCCAGGTTCTCTTTCCATCTCCTTATGACCTCACCACCTCCCGACAACATCCACGCATCACAACAATCGGCGGCCAGGCAGCGCCTGACCCGGGATTGGCTGATAACCGCGACGGTCGCCATCATCGCCCTCTTCGGCGTGGCGTTGCTGCTATCGAGCCAATGGGTTATGGTCGCAGTGAGCCGTTGGGCTATCATCGCCGGGCTGGCGATTTTCTACGAGTTGCGCATCTTCAGGCAGACGCTGGACTTGATGCACGCTCCGGGCGAGGACGCGTTGAGGCCGGGCGTGGATGGCGCCACTCGATGGACTCTTCTTTCGGGGTTGAGCTACGCTCTGCTGGCGGGTTTTCTGATGGTGACGCCGCCCGCGGGCTGGCTGGGCTGGCTGCCGCCGCTCCTGGCGTTGGCGGGCGCAGTTGCGGCCGCGTTCGCCGAAACCATCGCCCTCCGCAGCGAAGCGAGAACCGTTGGCGGCGATTATCTGGCCCGGGAGTTTCTGGCTCTGGGCGCGCTGAGCGCCACGGCCGTGGCCATCCATTACGGCAAACTCGATCCCTGGTTTCTCCTCATCGGGACCATGGATTATCTGTTGCTTTTCACGCGCGGCTGGCTGGTCCGCCAAAAGAAAAATCCCCCCGCCCTGCCTTCGTCAAAATGGCGCTTTCATTTTCAGAGCCTTTATCTCGCCGCACTCGGCGTCATCCTCTTTCCCGCGGTGGGGCGAGATTACGCCCTGCCCACGGGGCTGCTGGCTGGATTGCCCATTTTCTTCATCTCCCTGCGCGACTGGTTCATCCTCACCGGCCTGCTGAACCCCGAACAGAGCCAGTATCGGCAGCTTGCCGAGGCAGTAAATCGGGCGCTGACCGGCTGGCTGGCGCTGAGCATTCGCCTGCTGGGGGCTATGGCCGTGGCCACCATCGCCGCGGATATGGTTTTCCATTTCGATATCTACGCCCGGGCCTTCGCCCAGGACTTCTACGCCGGCGCAGTGGCGTTGATGTTGCTGGTTTCGCTTCCTTTCCTCCTGCTGGGGATACGCGCCCGCCTGTTCGCATTCATCGCCTTTGCCGCACTCTCAATCATCCTGTTGGTCATGGGGGGGAGCCAGATCGTCTTTATCGCATTGCTCTTGACGGGCGTGACCATCATCTTGGGCCAGGGCCGGCTTGCCGTCGAGAAAGAGAGCTGATTGTTCGGCGCTGTAATAAAATGGGTGCGTCCTTTTTCGGTTGAAGCGTTTGCCACGTCCGCCCGGCGATGAAGTCGCCGGGCTACAAAACAGCGCCGGATAAATCCGGCTAGCCCCGCAGGGGCGCTGTTTCTAGCCGGG
>JALWDV010000325.1 GCA_027036755.1 Anaerolineae bacterium | reverse complement strand
CCCCCACGCCCACCGCCACGCCCACGACCACGGCCACCCCCGACTCCTTCATCACCACCCTGCGCCAGGGCCAGGACAACTACCAGGGCGTCCGCGACGCCTTCATCGCCGCCCGCGACCCCCAGGTCAACTACGGCGCCGCGCCCCTGCTCACCCTCAGCGACGATCCCGCCGACCGCAACCGCGTCCTCATCTTCTTCGATCTCGCCACTCTCTCCAACGTGGATTTGCGGCGGGCCGAGCTGCGACTCTACCCCACCTATCTCACCATCGAGCCCCAGGGATCAGTCATCATCAATCGCATGAAACGCCCCTGGGGGGAACAAGACGCCACCTGGCGGCAGGCAATGCCGGGCCAGCTCTGGGATCAGCCAGGCGCGGGCGGCTATGGCAGCGATTTCGAAGCCGCAGCCACCGACGTGGTCAACGTCACCGCGGCCCCGGCCCTGGCGTTCGACGTCACCGCCGATGTGCAGGCCTGGCTGAATGGCGAGCCCAACTTCGGCTGGATCGTGCGGCTTTCGGGCAGCGATCTGCTGATGTCGCTGGCCAGCAGCGAATACGCCCGCCCCGACCTGCGCCCGATCCTGGCCCTGACGGTGGGGAACAGCACCGAGCTGGCCACGCCCACCCCCACGCCCACGCCCCTGGCCACGCCCACGCCCAGCGGCGCAACCGGCGCCACCACCTTCGTCAAGCCCCTTTACGCCGGATGGAACGCCTTCTCTATTCCTCTCGTCCCCAACGCGCCCGCACTTCCCCAGGTTTTCAGCAGCATCGCCGGACGCTTCGATCGGGTGCGGTGGCGCGACAACAGCGTCACCCCCGCGGTGTGGCGCGAATACGACCCCGCCAGCGCCCACAACGACCTCACGGCCATCGACAACAGCATCAGCGTGTGGGTGCTTATGAACAGCGCCGCCACCCTCGAAATCCCCGGCCAACGCCCCGGCTCCACAACCATCCATCTGCGCCCCGGCTGGAACCAGATCGGATTCCCCTCCCTGGCCGCCCAGCCTGTGGATGCCGCGCTGGCGGCCATCCAGGGCGATTTCGACAAAATCACCGTGTGGGATAACGACCAGCATCGCTGGAAAACCTGGCGGCCCGACGCCCCCCTCAACGAATTCGACAACTTCCACCCGGGCGATAGCATCTGGATTCACGTCATCCGCGAGACCGACCTGGTCATCGTCAACAGCGGGTGATCTGCAAAATGCCGCGCCGCGCCGGATGTGCGATCCGGCGCACTTTTCCCGCCTGACCCGCCGGATTGCGAATCCGGCTGGAAGCAGAGAGCTCCC
>JALWDV010000324.1 GCA_027036755.1 Anaerolineae bacterium | reverse complement strand
GATAGTACTGGATGGCATCCTCCCAACGCCCGAGTTGATCGGAAAGGATGCCCAGCTCATTGTACAGACGCCCGCGCAGTTGCGGATTTCGCGTCCAACCCAGGGCGGTCAGCGCCCGAGCCTCGGCGTCATCCCAATGATACGTCTCGATATCCAGGATCGTCGCCATGTAAGCCGCCCAGGCGTGTAATTCCCTCTCGTCGTTTTCCTTCGCTGTGTTCTCCAGCGTGGTGATGACGGTTCGGGCGGCCCCCATGTCGCGATTCGCCAGCGCCTGAAAGAAGGCATCCAGCGCCATCTCAAGGGTCTCTTTTGGATTCTTGGCGTGAACTTCCATAAATCGTTCTTTCAATCGCCATGCATTCGTGAGGAAATCATGTCGCGCATAAATCGAATGTTATTGTCCTTTGGCTTGGCCTTGTTCGTGCTCATGGGACTGATCTTTTCTAGCATAACACAAATCCCAAGCAGGGCGGAATTTCTGAAGACAAGCCCTTCTTCCTGGCCGCCATTTGTGCGGATGATCCCTCAGGCCGGAAGTGATGACGTCTTGGTGTCGGCGCCAAGCAACGCCAATATCTACACCCAATTGCAGGCGGAGTTTGGCTCCACCTCCCACACCTGGTCCCATACCGATATGGATTTCGATCCCAATATCCACGCTTATCAGGGCCTGGCGGAGGATGCGCTTTCCGAACTTTGTCCTGATCCCGCGGGGTGTCTTCATGTGTATGATCGGGGTCTAAGGGCGCAGGCAGCCACCGGGCGCGTGACCATCCCCTACCAATTCGTGCGGGTGAGCCCCCAGAACAGGCCCGATCTCGCCCTGCATAGCGCCCGGATTCGCTTTGGCAGCATGCCCTTTGGCGATGGTATCGAGCACACCGTTATCCTGCAAATCCCGCCCGTTCCTCCCGCCCCTCTCCCCGCCATCTGGCTGCCTATCTCCTCGGAAGTCTATCTGGTGGAATCGGATGGCATGGATGGCGATCTGCAGGCCTCGTTGACCATCCAATATGATCCTGACGCCATTGTGTGGCTGGGGGTGGATGAATCCCTGCTGACGTTGTTGGCATGGAACCCCGTGAGCAAAACATGGGAAGTTCAGGAAAGTTACGTCAATCAGCGGGCCAATCATGTGAGCGCCTCGATTCGACGATTGACCGCGTATGTCCTGGTCGCGCCCCGCCCGCATGTGGTGTGGATGCCGGTCATCTTGCGCTGAACAGATTTCTCCTTCCATCAATCCCTTTTTCTCTCGCTTCGATACCCCCATGACGAAACGGCTCATCTTCCCCATCCTCCTTCTGCTACCCGTGCTGCTTCTGTTGCTGGTTGGACGCGGGCCTGCCCGGGCCTGGACGCCCGCGGATATTCAATTGTACAACGACAATGGCGATGCACACGCTTATGGCGCTATCTTTCATCAATCCGATGTGGTCGGTTCTGTGTTGAAGGCAGCCGATGCCAACTATCCCATTCGTATTCAATCGGTGCAGGCACGCCTCTACCATTATCAGGGTTCCACAGACAGCGTGCAGGTGCGGGCGGTCATCTACAGTATCGGCCCCGACGGAAGCCCGCAAACGTTGTTGGGCGCTTCCGATCCTGTGCAAGTGACCACCTTCCATCCCGACGAAGTCAGCATCCCTCTGCCAGAACCTATTTCATTGCAGGCGCCTCAGTCTTTTCTCGCCGGGATCGAATACATGAGCGGCGTCGAGGGAAGCACGCCCAGCATTTTGTTCGACAGTCCGCCCGGCGATGAAGTCGCCGGGCTACAAAACAGCGCCGGATAAATCCGGCTAGCCCCGCAGGGGCGCTGTTTCTAGCCGGGGGACTTCATCCCCCGGCGCTGGCCGCGGGCGCGAAGCGCCCCGTTAATGAATGGATTATTTTAACTTTCCAACTCATTTGGGACGCACCCGAATTATTTCAGCCGTGATGGCGGCGCGTCCTGGCGCGAGCATTACAGTTTTTTGCAATCTCCCGAAAGCATCGGATTCGCCATGATTCGCGCCACGGTGTCGACACAAGCAGGAACGTCAGTGACTCCTACATCGACGCCCACCCCCACCGCCACCAGCACGCCCAGCCCTTTCAACCTCTGGCCCGGCTATCCCATCGGTTACGGCAAGCAGCATGGCATGGCCCGGGATCATCTCGGCCGCCTGCACATGGTGTATTTCGGCCCCGAGCACCGCGCCTTGTATCACGCCTGGACCGATGATGGCGTCCACTGGCAGCCCCCGCTGGCTCAACGCGTCCCCTTTTACACCTTCGAAAGGCCCGGAGGAGGTGGCTCATTGGCCCTGGACGCGGATGGCGAGACCCTCCATCTGGTCATCGGACAGGATCCCAGCACCACCTATCCCGACGGCGGTATCAATGGCGCGCTGTATTTCGAATATCGCGATGGGCGCTGGCGAAGCGGCGACAAAATTTCATCGAATGGTTACGGCTACCACCTTGCTGTCGATAGCCAGGGGGGTGTGCACGTGGTCTGGAGTTTCCGCGATATCTGGTATCGTTATCGCACGCCGGAGGGGGTGTGGGAGCCCGCGCATATCATCGCTTATGGCGGCTGGTATCCCGACATCGATATCGGTCCGGACGGGGTCATGCACGTCGTTTACAACAGCAATGATTTCTGCTGCAGCGCCACCTGGGTGGAGGTGTATTACATTCAATCCACAGATGGCGGCCGCACCTGGTCGGTGGCCGAACGGCTGACCCATGATGACCGCTGGACGGGGGACGCCTCTGGCGCGGTGGACGGGCAAGGCGTTTACCATCTCACCTACATCCGCTCCGCCGAGGTGGACGGCGATCTGTACTATACCGCCCGCTATCCTGATGGGCATTGGACGTCGCCCCAATTGTTGATGCGCGGGGTGATGACCGGTCAGACCGGGGCGGAGTCCGCGGCTTTGGAGGCGGATGACGCCGGGAATCTGGCCGCGTTGTTCTATTGCAGCCTGGCAGGCGATTCCCGCACCGTGTGCCTCGATGCCCGGGATGGGCAGAAAGGTTGGTTGGATGTGCGTTATCTGGCAGTATTGAACGGTCTGGCGTTTTCGCCCACCATGGCGGATGGGCCGCTGGATATCCATGGCGTCGATGTGACCTGGGGCGTAGAGGGGCAGATCGCCTATCGCCGCATCACAGATATCGTCATCGAACCGACGCCGACGCCCACGCCCACCCCCACGTCCACGCCCAAACCATTCCATGTGCGCGTGCTGGATGATGCTGGCGCGCCCATGCGCGGGGCGTTGGTGTATCGCAACGGTATTTTTGCCGGGCGCACTCGCGAGGATGGCGTTTTGAACTTCGACATTCTGGCTCAGGGGGATGAGATCGTGGCCCTGGCTCCCCTGCCTTTGCAGGCGTCCCGCCTTCCGGGAACCACCCATCGCAGCCAACATGATCGAGATATCGTGGGCGATGATCCCGTTGAACCGTGGGCCTTCCGCGTGTATCTCACGAACATGCGTCAGAGCCCCGATCTGGGCCCGCAGCCACCCGCGTTGCTATCTCATGGCGATCCGGGGGAACGGGTCATCACGGTGTATCGCGACAGCCCGTTGATTCTCTTCAATCTGGTGGTCTCTATCGAATGGGACGCGGATGAGGCGTATCTGGATGATTTGCAACAGGGCTTGCTCGCGGCCTCGCGCTTTCTCTATGATGTCAGCGATGGTCAAATGGCCCTGGGCCGCGTGGCTATTTTCGACAAGGCGCAGCATTGGGCGGATGCGGACATTCGCATTGCCGCCAACAACCATGTCTTTCCCCACGCGGCGGTGGATGGGGTCAGCGCCAATCGCCATGACTTCAATGTGCGTTTGGGCCCGCTGTGGAATGGCCAAACCGCGCGGCTTTTGCCCGATGGCCGCGGCTTTTGGAGTCATGACCCTGGCTGGCAGACCATCGTCCATGAGCTCGGGCATTATCTGCTGGGACTTTACGATGAATATGTACATTACATTGAAGTGGATGGCTCACCGCGCGAGGAGCCGGACGTGTATTGCACCCATCGCACCAACGATCCCAACGCCCCCATGACTCCCAATCGGGCCAGCATCATGGACAATGAACATCTGGCCAGTGAATTGGCGGATGACACCCTCCCCGCGTTGTGGAGCGAGCGTTGTAAACACACCGAGCAATGGGATCGCACCGGGGGCGAGTCGGACTGGCAGACGGTGCTGCGGAGGTTTAGCGCGACTGGGGAGGGGATAGCGCGGCCCTGTCGCCCGGGCGAGGCCCCGGACGTGGCGTATTGTGTGTGGCGCCCGGGCAGTCGCGGGCAGGTGATTCCGCAGCCCACGCCCCATTATGCGGTTCATGGCTCTCTGCCTTTGCCCCGCATCGAGGCTCTGGCTGACGCGGCGGGTCCTCCCATGCGTCGCCTGCGCATTCAGTGGCAGGGGGCGGCGCCTCCGCCGGGCGCGCTCAGTTTGCGGGTGGCGGTGGAGCAGGAGATCGATGGCAAGCGCAAATATATCGAAGAGGGGTTGGTGGACCCTTACCGCTGGGAGACGGCCCTTTTTGGCGTGGCCCCTGGCGCGATCTTGCACCTCAATGCCATCGATCGCAGCATTCAGGCCAGCGCTCCCGTCTCTGATACCGAGGAGATCGTGTTGCCGCTTGTGTATCAATCGGCAATGGCCATGGCGCAAAACTCATCCAGGCCCGCGCTCAGCCTCGCCCCCACCGCGGACGGGCAAGGGCTTGTGGTCACGCTGTTAAACGCGCCCGAAAATGCGAAGCGGGTCGCCCTCTGGCTGGCGGATGCGGCTCCGCAGGATTTCCCGCTGCAACGATCAGGAGATGTGGCCACGGCCACGTTGCCTGTTGATTTTCGTTTTCGGGCCGGCGGCGTGGTGCAGATCATGGATGAAGATGGGAAGGCCCTTGGAAGCGGTTTGACCGCTCGGTTTTGGGGGCGCGGGCTGGCGGCGCTGGCGGCCACCGAGATTTTCTCAGCGGATGGTCGCGTGCGATTTTTCGTGCCTGAGGGCGAGGTGGGGCAGGATACGTTCGTGGTGGTGAGCGCGTTGGGCGCGGCGCCGGGCGGGCTTCCTGGACGTCAGGTGATCGCGGGCCCGGTGTATGAAATCCGCTACCCGGACGTCATCTCACCGCCCCAAACCCGCCTGATCTTCCACCCCGATCCATCGTTGGGGTGGGTGCAGACCGCGGCGCAGAATCGCTTATGGACCAGCCTCGATGGCGACACATGGCATCCCATTACAGAAGCGGAGCTGTTACCGAACGAACGAGGGTATGCCATTCCCTGGCGACAGGGTTATCTGGCCCTGGCCGAGCCCGGCTGGCGGGCGCTCTTTCTGCCGTTGGTTCGTAAGTGAGCGCCGATTTGAAAATAGAGAACGCAGATGAACGCTGATGAAAGCAGATAAACGCAGATAAAACCAGAAAAATCATCTGCGAAGATCTGTGTTGCGAAGCATCCGCGTCATCAGCGTTCCCATTTCATCCATCTCAGCGAGCTGTTGCTCGTGTCGTCTGTGACGATCCGTAGGGGAAATTTGGGGAAATCGCGAAATTTGCGGGGATTTTTGTCCCTCAAGCGAGGATGAGAAACGTATTTACTTCAAGAGAGCAGTTATTCTGTGACGCCCGCCCGGGTTTGGCGAGAGGCCCGGGCGGGCCAGGGGCCCGGGGCGCCGGGTCGGGCGAGGGCCCGGCGTCCCACATCCCTTTTGTCCGCTTTTCGCTTTCATCTCATTAAGGAGTTACCACATGGTTTCTAAACGGATGTTTGGAGTTTTCTTGTTTCTCTTTTTGACAATCACTATGAGTTTGGTCGGGAGGATTCCAACAAGCAGCGCCATTAGCAGAACTTCGCAACCTGCCAGCGCTACGCCTATGCCTACACCTCGAATTCAAGACGATGGCGCACTCTTTCTCCCCGAACTGCTATCCGACCTGGCTCCCGTAAGAGAACAATCGTTATTCCCTCCAGACAGCGTCGGCAAGAAGATGTTGGACCATAGCGATACGCTTTCAACACGTCCCGTCAGTCCGCAGGAGGCGGGAAATGAGGATGCCTATGGGTACGTCTGGGATGATACAGTTCCTTTCCAATGGATAATCGGCGGCGGCACAAAACTGGATCTGGAAGGGGATGATGGTTATAAAGAATTCGATATTGGCTTCGAATTTCCCTTTTATGAGAACCGCTACGCCCGTCTCTTCGTCTCGACTAACGGCTTCATCACCTTTGATAGCGATGGCGCTTATCAGGCTTACAGTAAGAGCATCCCTTATCCTGGCGCTCCCAACAATTACATCGCACCATTTTGGGATGATCTGGTCGTGAATTGCTGCAATAATCAGGGAGGCATTTACTACAAGCGCGGCGGGGCAGCTCCTCACCGCTATTTGATCATCAGGTGGCTTCAGGTTTCAAGATTTCGGCATGAGGAAACCCTGACTTTTGAGGTGATCTTGTATGAAAATGGCGACATTGTTTTCCAATACCTGTCAATGAACGGAGATCTGCGTTGGGCAACTGTGGGCATCGAAGATGATGTGGGTGGTGATGGCGCGCTTTACCTATATCATACGACTGGCATCACCAACAACAAAGCAATCCGCTTCCGGCGACCAGGACCTAAAGCCCGACTCAAAGTATGGCCTCTTTTTCACGGCCGCTTCGTGGCAGCGGGTGAAATGGCTTATTTTCATATCCCCGTGCACAATATCGGAGAACTGGGCGCAGATACGTATGAGGTGATGGTCGATAAAACGCAATGGCCAGTTACCCTGTTTCGGGCGGATCGTCTCACACACCTGAGGGATACGAACGGCAATGGCTCGCTGGATACAGGCGCTGTGAGTCAGGGTGACCAGTTCAACCTGTGGGTAGGCGTTCGCACGCCTGCCAACGCCACTGTGGGCGCTCATAACGAAGTGCAGCTCACCATTAGTTCGTCCCGAAACCCCCAGCAGAAACGAACCATCTCCTTGCGCACAGCCATTCCCGCTGAGTTTGCCCAGGTCTATTCCGATAGAAGTGATGGTGCAATGGCATATGATCTTATCAAACCGGCCGGAGTAATATCTGGCAAGGCATCCAACAATTATATCAACGGCTATCAATTGGCTGTGGTTGAGCTTCCTGATGATAACTTCTTCTACGCCTGGGTCGTAGGTAGACGAATTGCCGAAGATTCACCCATTTACGTAGGTGAAATCTATTATGCGATCATTGATGGCACGGGGAACGTCGTGCATCCGGCAACCCGTTTGACCGATCATTCTCAGGCAACCCAAGATACCTATGACCGAGCGCCGGCCATTGCGGTTACCGACAGCGGGAAGGTGGGCATTCTATTCACTCGCCAGCTTTACAATTCCGACACTCAACAATTCAATTATAATCTCTTTATGAGTGTCGTGGATATCCACGGGAATGTACAAGTCGCTCCTCGCAACATCACTCAAAACGGAAAGTGGGGAACCTGGAGCGATCTGTTTGTGGCCCGTTTTTATTCTCCGGAGATGGTTGCTACAGAAAATGGGCGATTCGTAATGAGTTGGGTAAAGTCCTACTACGGAAATCCAAATGATCGCTGCGACAATTATTGTGGCGTGGCCGATATCTGGTATGCTGTCGCCGATACAGCGGGCCAGCTTGCCCATCCTATAACACGATTAACTCAAGATTCGCCCGGTTGGGATGATGGTTACTTCTCTACATCCTTGGAGAAAAAGGATGATAAAGCGATTTTGGTATTCGCACGCTATGGGGAACATAGTGATATCTATTATGCGGTCATCGATGATCACGGCAATGTGACGAAAAACACCACGCCATTGACCTCGGATGGAAGTGATTCGTGGGATGGGAATCCTGACGTCACTCGTCTTGACAACGGCAAGTTTGTGGTGACATGGATGGGACAGTCATCCCAAAATCCTGGCGAGCAGGGTTGGCGGGCCAGCTATTACAACAACGAGACATTAAGCGGCGATCCGGTGTTAGTGAAGAACGAACACACCATCGATTACTGGTGGTGGGACGCTGCTCCGGCCCCTGGGGTCAACCGCGATTTCTTCTCAGCACGCTGGGAAGGAACCATTCATGTGAAAGAAGGCGACTACGTTTTTTACATGGGCAGCGATGACGGCAGCCGTCTGTTCATCGATGGCCGGAAAGTCATGGATCATTGGAATGAGTGTTGTGTGACATGGACGACAACCGTGCATCTTTCTCAAGGAACTCACCGCGTGATTATGGAAATGCACGAACATGACGGCGCGGCCTGGGCCCGGCTCGCGTGGCGCCAGTTTTTGGGCAAAGGCAATTACTTCATCAAATATGCAGTGCTTGATGAGAACTTCCATCTTACCGGTGATTCTGGCATCCTGCCCAATGCCGCCACCTACAGCGGCAATGCGTATCCTTCAGTCACAGCGGCAGGCAACCAGGCGATCATCACCTGGATGGATGAAGATTGGACCTATCGTCACAATCTGTACTACGCATTAGTAGATGGGAGCGGCCAGGTTCTGACGCCAGCAATGATTTTCCGCTCGGCATCCCAGAACACGGCCTCAATTCAGACCAGTTTTGAGGGCTATGGCACTACTTCCTATCATTGGCAACCCACTTTCGATGAGGATCTTTTCTTGCCCATGACGATGCGCTAATGTGGGTTTTCTCTGGTGGCTTTCGCCTCTTCGTCTAGAAGGAAGCCGAGGCGTGAAGCCCAAGGCATACGCCTCTCCACCCCTTCGCGGCAGTGGCTGCCGGTGATCATCGCCCCATAGTCAAACCGTTCAATGGAGGATGGTGGGCGTCCTTGCTCACCATCCTCAGCTTTCCACTCTGCATACAGCAAAAAGTAACTCGGTGAAGTCGATTCCAACTCCCCGCACCCCTCTCCCGATTCTCAACCATTTCTCTTCTTCCCCTTCATCTTTCTCACTCGACCATTCCCACCTTTTTCAGAACTTGACATTAAGGAGCTGATCATGAAAAAACAATTGTGGTTTCTACTTGTGGCAGTTGGGCTGTTGCTGATGGTTGTGTCGGTGCATGCCCAAGGAGGCAGGACGTCGGGCGATTGGCCTCATCCCTTGATGGAAAGGGACTTCTTGCTCAATCAAAATGAAATGCGGCCAGATGCTCTGACCAATATGACTCGGGTTCCCGTAGGGGAGCCGGGCCTGACATTCCGCTATGTTAGAGAATTCGGCCATGCCACAATACCCTATATCGAGGATGGTCAACATTTCAACGACCCGTCGAGCGTCACCATCGCCCCTGATGGCAGCATTTGGATTTCGGAATGGAACGGAATGCGCACGGTCCAGTATAATCGCAATGGCGTATTTCAGCGAGCCATCGGACGCGCGGGCTTTGGAGAACGGGTTTCCGATGACGTTTTCGGGCCCGTGGCCGACACCCTGATCGATGATGATGGGAATATCTGGGTCTCCCTTCCCGATAACCATCATGTGAGAAAATTCAACAGCGCCGGAGAATTTATCTTGCAAATTGGAGATGAATGGCAATGTGGAAACGATAACGATCATTTTTGCAGTCCTAGAGGCCTGGCTGTCGACGATAACGGCAACCTGTTTGTCGCAGATCGGTACAATCATCGAATTCAGGTTTTCAGCAAATATGGCGCATATCTGAACACCATTGGCGAATCTGCCGTCCCAGGCAACAACAACAGTCACTTCAACAATCCAGTGCACATTGCCATCCAAGATAACAGGCTCTATGTGGTCGATCGCGGTAATTACCGCGTGCAGATTTTCGATATTTCCAATCCATTGACCCCAGTTTTTGTAGCGACAATTGGGGTTACTGGCGCACCAGGGGATGACAATGCTCACTTCGTCGGGCCTTATGGGGTCGCAGTGGACGCTCACAAAATCTATGTTGTTGATCTTGATGGGCATCGCGTCCAGATCTTCGACAAAAACACCCTGGCCTACCTTACTACACTCGGCACAGGTAAAATGGGTTCAGGACAAGGAGAATTCTCCTTTCCAAGCAACGTTGATGTGGATAGTCAAGGCAATATCTATGTTTCGGAATATGGCAATCATCGAGTGCAAAAATTCGATGACAACTATGCCTATGTCAGCATACTCGGGGTCACGGGGATTCCTTATGTGCCGACGGCGGGGTATTACAATAATCCCACAGGCTTGGCCAGTGCTCCAGATGGCGGTTTGATTGTGGCTGAAAAGCGAGGACAACGCGTGGTGAAAATCGCCCCTGATGGCAGCGAAGCTTGGATTGCTGGACGGGCTGGCGTTCGGGGCGACGATGAAAATCACTTCTCTGAACCGGCCGGCGTGGCGGTGGGCCCATCTGGGAAAATTTATGTGACAGAAGAATGGAATGACCGAGTCCACATCCTGAATCCTGACGGCTCCCACGCTGGCTTTTTTGGCAGTCATGGCAATGGAAATAATCAATTTTCAGCGCCTTATGGCATCGCGATTGATTCAACGGGCAACATCTATGTGGTTGACACAGGCAATCATCGCGTGCAGATTTTCGATAGCAGCTTCAACTACAAGGCGACATTGGGGGTGACAAGTGAAGCAGGTGATGACAACGCGCATTTCCGGTGGCCAAAATCAGTTGCCGTTGACAGTCGAGGTTTCATTTATGTAGGTGATGACAGCAATGGACGAGTGCAGGTTTTCGATCAACATTATGCCTATCAACGCACCATGGGCGGCATTGGTTGCACCAACCTGTTCGAAGGTTTCTGTGGGACCTATGGGCTAGCCGTTGATGCCGAGGACCGGTTGTATGTGGCTGACACTTGGAACGACCGCGTTCAAGTTTTTGATCGCACGGGCGCTTATCTGACGACTATTGGCGGCAAAAGTGGCACGGGATTGGGCGAGATGCATGTTGCTGGCGGTGTGGCGGTGGCGGCCAACGGCCAAGTCTTCATCAGTGATTCAAACAATCACCGGATTTACCAGTTTGCCCAAGGCTTGCCCGGCTGGCGGCAGGTTAACATCAACGGTTTCGGCAAGCGGGAAAACTGGGCGGTATGGTCGCTGGGCTCCTTCAAAAACCAGCTCTATGCTAGCACCGGCAATCATCACACGGGCGCGGAAGTGTACCGGTATGACGCTCATGCCAACGCCTGGGAACAAGTGGTTGAAAACGGCTTTGGCGATGACGTCAACAGGGCGGTGAACTGGTTCACGGAATTCAAGGGCAAGTTCTACGCCAGCACATGGAATGGAGGAGATGGCGGTCAGATCTGGCGCAGCGCCACTGGCGATGCGGGTTCCTGGCAAAAGGTGGTTGATAAAGGCTTCAATGATGAAGCCAATAACGAGATCATGGCCATGGCCGTCTTCAAGGATTATCTTTACGCTGGCACATGGGTGTACGACACCAACCATCATGGCGCTGAAATCTGGCGCAGTCCCACTGGCGATAACGGCAGTTGGTCCTGGGTCTTCAAAGATGCCATCAGCGGCAATAACCACAATTCGGCCTTTCTCTCGATGCAAGTTTTCAACGATGCACTGTACGCTACAACTCAGAATGAGGAGGATGGGGGCGAGATCTGGCGCACCACCGATGGCGTCAACTGGTCCAAAGCAGCGCTCAGCGGCTTCGGCAATAGCGATAACATCCGGATTGTCTCCCTGGCCGTGTTCGGCGGTTATCTGTATGCTGGAACCTGGAACAGTGAAACCGGGGCGCAGATTTGGCGAACGAACGATGGCTCTCATTGGACCAAGATCGTGTCTGATGGATTTGGAAAAGCCACCAACAAGCAGATTGCATCCCTGGTTGCTTACGATAATCAAATCGTTGCGGTTGTTGGCAATTGGGACACGGGCCCTGAGGTGTGGGAATCCAACACTGGAGATGCAGGCGACTGGCTCCGGATCGCGAATACCGGATTCGGCGGCGGAAAAGCTGCAGCCGTCAATTGGGATAACGTGACCGCGGTTGTGGATGATCAGCTCTACGTGGCCACATTTGCTTCGCGGGGTTTTGGAGGCGGCCGCGTGTGGCAGCGACAGCGTTCGCTATTTTTGCCCCTAGCGCTGCGATGATATCTTCATCCTGTTGAGAATGAAAAAGGCCTTGCTCCTGAGGACAAAAGAGAGAACTCCCTCAGGGGCAAGACCGTGACTGTGTTCAGGAAGGAGGGAATTTTCGGTAAGCTTGGTGTATGAACACCGAGCAAGCTTATGAAACCAAACAGATCGATCATCTCGGCATCGTAGCCGAAATCTGTCACGAAATGTCAAAATGGAATACTACGAGCATGGCGGCGGATGTGGAGGGCGCCCGTCAAAACAACGGCGCTAATGTGCAGCAATGGCAGTACGGCGGCGGCGCTAATCAGCTCTGGCGGTTGGTGCAACATTAAATTGGGTGTGTCCAAAATGAGTTGGAAAGTTAAAATAATCCATTCATTAACGGGGCGCTTCGCGCCCGCGGCCAGCGCCGGGGGATGAAGTCCCCCGGCTAGAAACAGCGCCCCTGCGGGGCTAGCCGGATTTATCCGGCGCTGTTTTGTAGCCCGGCGACTTCATCGCCGGGCGGACGTGGCAAACGCTTCTAACCGAAATGGGACACACCCCATTAAATTGATGTATCGAAGTCGGGGATGCCGGGAAGCTTTACGCGGCATCCCCGATTATCCTCCCACCGCTTGCGTCATGCGGCATTTTTCATCGGCCCAATGGTAGTTGCAGGTCATCACTTCAACGTTCATCTTTCAGATGCTGCGCCATCCGATATAACGCCGCCCATTCCACCTACATTTCTTCAACAAGCCGACGAACTTCGCTCAGGTATACTCGCAAGTTTGCGGGATCAACATCATACTCCCACGCCACCGGAATCGCCGCATTCCCAATAA
>JALWDV010000323.1:7864-12909 GCA_027036755.1 Anaerolineae bacterium | reverse complement strand
GGCCGGGAGGGGTGAAAGCGCCTCCTTGCCGCTTGCGGATTCTAAGTTTGAAATTGCTGAATGACGTAATGTGACATTGTCAAGGTGGTTACGAATGAAGAATGAAGAGCGAGAGGATCAGCCCGCGGGTTTGGCGGTGGATGCGACTTGCCGGTCGGCCTTCTCGCCCGGCTCCGATTTGCTCTCCTCGCCCGGATATTTCACCCGGGGATGATGGATGCCTTGCAGCACCCGGGCGAAGGCCTCGGTGATCAGCGTGAGGTCTTGCAGCGTCAGCGGGGCGTTGTCGAGCTGGCCCGACATCAGGCGGCGGCTAACGACGCTGCGGATGATCTCCAGCATCTCCTCTCTGGATTGAGGTCGCATGGCCCGCACCGTGGCCTCGCTGCTATCCGCCAACATGAGAATGGCCGTCTCTCGGGTGTGCGGCTTGGGGCCGGGGTAGCGGAACGCGGCCTCATCCACCTTGCTGGGATCATCCTGCATCTGCACCGCCTTGTGATAAAAATACTCCACCCGGGTCGTGCCATGATGCTCCTTGATGAAATCGATGACGCCGGGCGGCAGGCGGTATTTCCTGGCCAGGTCCACGCCGTCGGGCACATGGCTGATGATGATGCGGGCGCTGGTGTAGGGATCGATTCGATCGTGCGGGTTCTCGCCGTCGGTGTTGTTTTCGATGAAGAAATAGGGGCGAATGATCTTGCCAATATCGTGATAATAACTTCCCACCCGGGCCAGCAGCGAATCAGCGCCGATGGCCACAGCCGCCTCTTCGGCCATGTTGCTGACGATGAGGGTGTGATGATAGGTGCCCGGAGCTTTCAGCAGCAATTGACGCAGCAAAGGATGATTGGGCCGGGATATCTCGAGCAACTGCAGGCTGGTGGTGACGCCGAAAACCTGTCCCAGCAAATAGTAGATGACCAGGGTGAAGCTGCTGGCGAAAATGCCGTTGACTGCGCCCGCAAAGGCCAGCTCCATCATGCCCTGATTATCCAAAATCGCGGGATGCGGCAATCGGAACGCCAGCAGCAACAGCAGATTGATGGCGATGACCCACAGGCCCGCTCGCACGAAGCTGTTGAGCCGCTCCGCCTTTCCCAGGGCCAGCGCCCCCGTGACGCCGCTCAGGAAGAGGTACACCAGGATATCGAACTCCGCCCCGCCCAGAAACTCTCCGATCAGCAACGTGAGGAGCGCCGTGGCCACCGCGGCGGCGGGCAGATCGATCAGCGACCCGATGAGCATGGCCATGCTCGCCAGGGGGAAGAGATAGGGCAGCAAGGTGTGCATGGGCAACATCACCTTGGCCGCGGCGACAAACCCGATGAAGATGACGCCCAGCAGAAAAACGGGCAGGCTCTCCGACCAGAAATCCCGGCGGCGGAAGGTGATGAACGCCACGAAAACGCCATCGAGGATCAAGGCCAGGATCAAGGCGGAGAGATAATCCCGCCAGGTGCGCTGAGATTTCAACAGGCCCAGCGCGTCCAGGGCCTCGATATCCAGGGCCTCGACTCGATCTCCCGCCCGCAAAATCGTCTCGCCGGCCGTGATGGTGCGATAAACCGGCTGCACCGCCTGAGCTGCCTGCTCCTGCGCCAGCTTCGTCTCCTCTTCGTTGTAGAAGGTGTTGGCCACGATGAGCCCGTTCACCAGCGATTGCACCGCATCCGCCTCTTTCTCGTTGAGGTCCAGGGAGATCAGCGCGGGCACGGTGCGGCGGGTCTGATCCTCCTCACCCTCCCGGATCTCCCGGCGCATGACGATGCTGAGGATGCGAAAAGCCTCTTTACTGACAGCCTGCCAGGCGTCATCGCTCAGGGCCAGGATGTTTTGCGCCTCTTTTTCGCTCAATGAGAGATCGGGGATGGCCTGAAGCCAGGCGATCTTCTGCTCCTCCGTGGCGTAGGGATCGTTCCGAACCAGATCGATGAAGGCGACGACTTCATGGGCCCGGACCAACTGTCGTCGGGCCACCCGCGATTCGGGCACGTTGTAGATGGGCTGAACGCTTTTCCGGGCCTGCTCTTGCGCCTCCTGGGTCAGCACCTCGCTCTTGTAATTGACAGTGCCTGGCGAGATGACGGTCTTGGGGCTGATGTCGCCTTCCTGCACCCGAACCGCGCTCGCGCCCGGCAGATCCACCACCAGCGAGGCGAAGATGGTCGCTGCGATGATCAGGGCGAAGATCGCCATGCGCGCCCGCGCGCGCCACCGGGCCGGATCGCGGCTCCAGCGTTGCAGAAAGCCAGTGCGTCGCGGCCCGGCGATATCAAGGCCGGGGGGAAGTGGGGCGTTGGTCATAAGCATGCTTTTGTTACGTCATTCCGACGACCGCAGGGAGGAGGAATCTCCTCGTCTGCAAGGGGATTTCTCGGTCGCTACACTCCCTCGAAATGACGTGAAATCATAAGGGTGTGTCCAAAATGAGTTGGAAAGTTAAAATAATCCATTCATTGGCTGGGCGCTTCGCGCCCGCCGCCAACGCCGGGGGATAAAGTTCCCCGGCTAGAAACAGCGCCCCTGCGGGGCTAGCCGGATTTATCCGGCGCTGTTTTGTAGCCCGGCGACTTCATCGCCGGGCGAACGTGGCAAACACTTCCAACCGAAATTGGACACACCCAAACCATAACTGCTAACGTATGCCGATTTGTTGGCTTCTTTCACTCAAACCTGACAGGTTTCCGTAACCTTGGCGGCAGGATGTGCGGTTTTCAGCCAGCAACGAAGCGTGCAAGGCCCTGAATCGCTGCCAAAGGAACCTGTCAGGTTAATTCAAGCGAAAACGACCTTAGCAGTTACGTGAAATCTCACGCAAAGCGGCAAAAGCCGCCCGGAATTCTTTGCTTCTTTTTCTCTTCGCGCCTTGGCGTCCCTTCGGCCAGGTCCTTCACTTCGTTCAGGACAGGCTCAGGACATGCTTTGCGTGAGAGCTATTTACGAATCAGCAGATTCCGCACAACCTGGCTGACCAGACGGCCATCGGCCTGGCCGCGCAGTTGCGGCATGAGCCTGCTCATCACCCGGCCCATATCCTTGGGCGAGCTGGCGCCCAGCTCGGCGATGACGCGTTGGGCCGCCTCGGTAATGGCCTCTTCGCTCATCTGCGCGGGCAGATACCTTTCGATGACCTCAAGCTCTGCGCTTTCGGCCGCGACCAGGTCTTCCCGGCCTCCTTGCCGATAAGCCTCGATGCTATCGCGGCGCTGCTTGGCCTGCTTGCGCAACACCGCGATGATCTCTTCATCGCTGAGGTCGCGGCCCGGGTTTTCTTTCTGAACGCGAGAGATGGCGGCTTTCAGGTCGCGCAGCGTGCGCTTGCCCACATCGTCTCCCGCCTTCATCGCGGTTTTCAGATCATCGTTGAGTTTATCGAGAAGACTCATAAGCTGTGAACTCCTATTTGAGGATGTAGTACGTCGCCCGCTTCTGACCGATTTTGATGATCAGCCCCTTGTCCACCAGGTCGGCCAGATCGCGGCGCAATGTCTCGGAGCTGGCCTCGGGGCACAAGGTTTGATAATCGCGGTTGGTGATGCGACGATGGGTTTGCAGGAAGCTCAACGCCTTTTCCTGGCGGGGATTGAGTTGCAGGTGGGCGTAAAGATTGGCGGGCGGGCCTGCTCCCACCAGCGAGGGCGCATGGCTGTGGATGGTGACCTTGAATCCGGCGCTGGTTTCCGTAAAATCGGGCCGGGGCAGCCCTTCCTGCTCGCACACCGCGATCATGCGGTCGATGCCGTAGCCCAGACGCTCGATGAAGCCCATCTCGGAAAGCACCTGCACCACGGCTTCGTTGCGGCTGTAACGCTCCTCCACCAGGTTATCCAGGGTGACATGGCCCGGCAGACGCCCGGGCGAATACACCTCCATCCGGTCGCTGAACATCAGCACCCGGATGTTGTCGCCGCGAATGCTGTAATCGCGGTGGGCCACCGCGTTGACGATGGCCTCGCGCACCACCGAGATGGGATATTCGGGGATTTCCTCCCGCTCCAGACCCTTGATGCGCATTCCGCGGCGCATGTTCGCGGTGACAAAGGCCTCGGCCCGGCGGATCTGATCCGCCAGAACGCCGCGAATATCCTCGCGGATGAAGTCGTCGCTCATGGTGGCGCCAGCGTAGCGCACGCCGGTGATCTCCGCGGAGCGGAGCCAGCGCTGGGGATTTTTGCCAAAGAGCAGCAAGCCGGCGATGGTGGGGCGCAGTCCCTTGTCCGTCTCAGCGATGCACCCGCGGCTGAGCAGCAGATCGTTGATGTCATCCGCCGCCGGCGCGCCCAGCGTCTCGCGATAGGCCAGGATTTTTTGCTCATCCAGATCGTCCAGCGTGGCCCCGCGCGGGGTTTGGGATTCGAAGCTGGCCTCGCTGCGATTGAGCAGCAGGATGCGCAGTTCGTGGGGCATGAGCGGGCGGGTGTCGCGGCCCGAGCGCACCAGATATTGGCCGCGCAGGCTGTAAACGTGGGGCAGGCCCGCGGGCACATGGCTCACGCACAGGGTCTTGCCATCCACCTCCACCAGCTCGGGCAGGGGCAAGATGAGGGGCGGGGTGGTGATGAGCGCGGCCGAGGCCATCATCTCGCGGGCGATGTCGGGATCGGGGACGCCGACGATCTTGCGGGCGTTGGTCACGCCCATGATGATGAGGCCGCCATGTGCGTTGGCCAGCGCGGTCATGGCCTCGGCGATCTTGCGGGCGGAGGCTTTGCCGCTGAGGAAGACGGCCTTGGGGCCCGGCCCGGCCTTGATGGCCGCGCGGATGTCATCGACAGAGGGGGAGGATTGGCGTTTGACGGACATGGTTGGCACCTTATCAATGGAATCCTGGCCCACTGGGCAAGAAAATATCTCACGCAAAGACGCAGAGTCGCAAAGGGAAAAAGATGCAAAGAAAAAACTTGGCGCCTTGGCGACTTTGCGTGAGATCAGCTTTTTTGATTCCGGCTTGTCCTGGTTGGGATGGGGGGAACGAGAGAGGGAGCGTCACTATCGATCATGCGCTTCGATGATGCGCCATTTTACAGAATCCTTGACAC
>JALWDV010000323.1:0-7854 GCA_027036755.1 Anaerolineae bacterium | reverse complement strand
GAGGCTTTGCCGCTGAGGAAGACGGCCTTGGGGCCCGGCCCGGCCTTGATGGCCGCGCGGATGTCATCGACAGAGGGGGAGGATTGGCGTTTGACGGACATGGTTGGGATGGGGGGAACGAGAGAGGGAGCGTCACTATCGATCATGCGCTTCGATGATGCGCCATTTTACAGAATCCTTGACACTGTGCGGCTGCTGCATTTCCAGGGTCCACACCATGCTTCTGGCCATCCCGCCCATATCGAAATCGACATCCACATAAGAATAGGGAGCGTCGGGAGCTGGATTAGTGTTCTGGGGGGCGGTGATGCGCCGGACTTTGACCTCGCCGGAAAGGGGAAATGCTGCGTCGGGATTCTTCCATCGCGCGGCGTTATGATCGACCAGATAGGCCAGCACCTGGGATTCGGGAAATGCGGGCTCCGCCGCCGCGATGAGCGTGTCCGCGTCATCCTCGCCGCTTTTATGATGCACGCCCGTGCAGAACATCAGATCGCTCTGGTCGTAATCAGCGACGAAATCATCGCCCACCAGCCTCCATTCCACCCGGCGGCAGATGTTGGCCCGATCCGTCTGCGGCTCCCAGGCCCAAAGCCTCTGGATGAGCGGCCCCTGGGCGTCATCCTTGCCCCAATCGGGCCAGTTGGGATTATCCTTTGACAGGCTAAACCAGCCGGGCGTGTAGGCCAGCGCGCCGCCGTAGCCGGTCTGCTTGTCGATCCACCAGGAAATGGAAACGCGGTTGGTGCGATTGCGGAAAACGCCGCGCACTTGCAGATAATCGCCAACGATGACGCCCTCTTGTTTCCCCTGGCTGGATTCACCATCCTCTTGGGGCTCGGATTTCCTGGCAACGGCTCCCTGATGCTGCACGGTGTCGTCTCCCATGTAGCCCTGGTTTTTGCCCGCGGTGTAGTCGGGCAAGAGGAAGTAGGGCGTGAGATACGCGGGGTATTGCTGCGAGATGGGGATGCTGAGATCGCCGCGGGGCTGATTCTGGGCGTCGTAGATCACGCCTCCGATCTGATTGGCGTCGCCCGTGTTTCTGTAGAAAAACAGCCATTCCGCCTCGGGATCATCGTCGATGTTGATTTGCAGCAATCCCTTATCGAAGATGGGCTGCCATTGTGCGGGTTTGATCTCCTGCAGATCAATGGTCAGAGCAATCTCCTGCTTGTTGTTGCGCCCGGGGAGTTTTTTCAAATCAGGCTTCAGGAAGATGGAAACGAAGATGGCGATTGCAACAACGATGCCGATAATCGCAAGAATGGTGCGCATGAGCGATGCTCCGGGGAAATCATTCGGGTGTGTCCAAAATGAGTTGGAAGGTGTTAAAATAATCCATTCATTGGCGGGGCGCTTCGCGCCCGCCGCCAGCGCCGGGGGATGAAGTCCCCCGGCTAGAAACAGCGCCCCTGCGGGGCTAGCCGGATTTATCCGGCGCTGTTTTGTAGCCCGGCGACTTCATCGCCCGGCGGACGTGGCAAACGCTTCCAACCGAAATTGGACACACCCAAATCATTCCGCCTGGGGTTCTGTCATCGGGGCGGGCGTTTCGGGCGCGGGCGCAGCGGGCCGCAGCGCCAGGGCCAAAACCTGCTCCAGATGGGTGACGAAGTGGATGTCCAGGGCCCGGAGGATGTGCTTGGGCACTTCCACCAGGTCTTTTTGATTGCGTTGCGGAATGATGACGGTCTTGAGGCGGTTGCGGTGGGCTGTCAGCAATTTTTCTTTGAGTCCGCCGATGGCCAACACCCGCCCGCGCAGGGTGATCTCCCCGGTCATGCCCATGGCGTGATCCACCGGCCGACCGGTGATGGCGGAGATGAGGGCGGTGGCGATGGTGACCCCGGCGGAGGGGCCGTCCTTGGGGATGGCTCCTTCGGGAAAGTGCAGATGAATGTCGTATTTGTCGAAATCGAAATCCGCGAAGCCGTAATCCGCCGCGTGGCTGCGGGCGTATGAGAGCGCGGCCTGGGCCGATTCTTGCATCACATCGCCCAACTGGCCGGTGAGGATGAGGCTGCCCTTGCCAGGCATGATCAACGCCTCCACCTGCATCACGTCGCCGCCGCCCTCGGTCCAGGCCAGGCCGGTGGCTACGCCGATCTGATCTTCGGGGTCCAGCTTGTAATCATCGTAGCGGGGCGGCCCCAGCAGCTCTCGCACCAGCGAGGGCGTGATGCGATGGCGGATTTTGCGGCCCGCGGCCAGCTTGCGGGCCAGCTTGCGAAACACCGCGGCCATCTCCCGCTCCAGATTGCGCACGCCCGCCTCGTAGGTGTAGTGCTGGATGATCTCGTCCAGCGTGGCGTCGGGGATGGTGATCCGGGCCTGGCTCAGGCCGTGCTCCTTTAGCAGACGGGGGATGAGAAACTTGCGGGCGATGAGGCGCTTCTCGAAATCCGCGTAGCCCGGAAATTCGATGACTTCCATCCGATCCAGCAGGGGGGCCGGGATTTTGTAGGGATTGTTGGCTGTGGTGATGAAAAGCACGCGGCTGAGATCATAGGGCACATCAAGATAGTGGTCGCTGAACGCGTTGTTCTGCTCCGGGTCCAGCACCTCCAGCAGCGCGGCCGAGGGATCGCCCCGGAAGTCGTAGCCCATCTTGTCCACTTCATCCAGCATGAAGACGGGATTGACCACGCCCGCGTTGCGCATGGTCTGGATGATGCGTCCGGGCAGGGCGCCGATGTAGGTGCGCCGGTGCCCCCGGATCTCGGCTTCATCTCGCACGCCGCCCAGCGAAACCCGCACGAATTCGCGGCCCAGGGCTTCGGCGATGGATTTGCCCATGGAGGTCTTGCCGGTGCCGGGCGGCCCCACAAAGCAGAGGATGGGGGTGCGCATATCGTCTTTGGCCAGCTTGCGCACGGCGATGTGTTCCAGGATGCGCTCTTTGGCCTTCTTCAGTCCGTAGTGATGCGATTCCAGCACCTCCTCCGCTCGCATGATGTCGATGTCATCGCCATTTTCGGGCTGGCCCCAGGGCAAGTCCAGCAGCCAATCGAGATAGGTGCGGACGATGTTGGTTTCGGGAGCCATAGGCGGCATGGCGCTGAGTCGGGCCAGCTCCTTGTTGGCCTTGGCCTTGACCACCTCGGGCATGGGCGAGGCCTCGATGCGCTCCCGCAGTTCGGTGATCTCCCGACTGAACTCATCGCCCTCGCCCAGCTCGGCCTGAATGGCGCGCATCTGCTCCCGCAGGAAATACTCCCGCTGGGAATCCTCCATTTGCCGCTGCACCTGTTCGTGTATCTGATTTTCCAGCTCCAGCACATCCAGCTCTTCGGCCAGAAAGATGCTGGTTTTGCGCAGGCGTTCGACAGGATCGAAGAGTTCGAGGATCAACTGGCGGTTGTCCAGCGGTATGGGCAATGAGGAGACGATCATATCGGACAGCCAGCCGGGATCGTCGATGTTCATCACTGCCACCAACACTTCTTCCGGGATGTTCTGGCTGAAGAAGATCACCTTCTCGAACATGACCAGCACCGCCCGGCGCAGGGCTTCGAGATCGTCGTCGAAAGGCACTTTCTGCTCGGGGATGCGACGGCCCAGCACCCGCATATAGGGGCGTTCGTGAATCACCTCCAATATCTCCACCCGATATTCGCCATACGCAAATACACTCTGAGCGCCGTCGGGCAGGCGCAGCACCCGTTCGATTGCGATCTCGCCGCCGATGTCGTAGAGATCGTCGACGTCGGGCGTTTCGTCGGTGGGATCAATCTGGGCCGCCACCAGCAGGGGCATGTCTTCATCTTGCGCCGCCTCAAGCGCGCGACGCGAAAATTCCCGTCCGATAAAGATGGGAGCGACGGTGCGGGGGAAGATGATGACATCGCGCGAGGGGATGACAGCGAACTCCTGGATCAAGTCGCTTTCATCGAGTTGTTGTTCCGAAAAAGGTGAATCAGAGGGGAGCATGGTGGCGCTGAGGAACGGGAATTCCTCGCTGAATCGTTGTAAAAGAGGATTGAGATGCTTTGCGGTCATAAATGGGAGAGTAGGTGGGGGAATGATGAGGTGCGACGCCTTTGCGCACCTGTAAGCTGGGCTGCCGCTCATGGCTTCTCTTTCGGCAGCATGGGCGTGAATTGGCCGTCGATAGGCTCGGAGAAGTGCACCCAGTCATCGGGCGGAAACGCCTGGGGATGCAAGGCCGCCCACGCTTCGCGCACCGCGGCCACAACGAAGATGGAGCCGGTCACTAGGATGAGATCGTCGGAATCTGCCAGGGCCAACGCCCGGTCCAGGCCGATCGCGGCGTCCGGGGTGGCGATGATTTCTTTGTCGGGGAAAATCTCCCGGGCGGTGACCTCCAGCCGGAGCGGATCGGCGGCGCGGGGGTGAAAGCTGCGCGTAAGGATGATGGATCGGGCTTCGGTTCCCAGAATTTCGAGCAAGCCTTCGATGTCTTTATCACCCGAGACGCCAAACAGGAGAATGATGCGTCGCTTTCCGAATGTGCCCAGCGCATTCTTGAGCCGGGTGGCGCTGTCGCGATTGTGGGCGCTATCCAGCACGATGACGGGTTGCTGCGACAACACCTCCAGGCGTCCGGGCCAAAAGGTGCGGGCCAGGCCCGAGCGGATGATCTGGGGCGTCAGCGAAACGCCCCGGGGTTTCAGCGCCGAGACCAGGGCCACTGCCACGGTGGCGTTGATGGCCTGATGCGCGCCGGTCAGGGGGATTTCAACATCTGTAATGGTACTATCTGGGCCGAAAATGTCAAGCCAAAGGCCCGCGGGGGTCTGTTCGCGGATATCCCAGCGCCAGTCTTCTCCCACGAGAATCAACGGCGCTCCCACCTCGCGGGCGGTGCGGCGGATGACTTCCATGGCCGCGGGCGGCTGCGGGCCTGTCACCACCGGCGCGCCCGGCTTGATGACGCCCGCCTTTTCGGCCGCGATGTCGGCGATGTTATCGCCCAGCAAGTCGGTGTGCTCCAGGCTCAGCGCGGTGATGGCGCAGGCCGCGGGCGAGATCACGTTGGTGGCGTCCAGCCGTCCGCCCAGGCCGACTTCCAGCACCGCCCAATCCACCGGGGGCCGGGCGAAGTGCATGAACGCCAGCAGGGTGATAATCTCGAAGGTGGTGGTTCCGGGCAGGGATTCGACCACGGGACGGGCTTCTTCCCACAAAGCCACCAGCCGCTCGCGGGGGATGAGCTGGCCATCGATGCGCAGGCGTTCGCGGAAGGTGTGCAGATGAGGCGACGTGTACAATCCGGTGCGATAGCCCGCGGCCTGCAAGATGGCCGTGGTCATGGCCGAGGTGGAGCCTTTGCCCTTGCTGCCGGCGATGTGCACCGAGGGGAACGCGTCTTGCGGATCGCCCATGCGCCGCACCAGCTCCCGCATCCGATGGAGATTGTAAGTTTCGGCGTTGTAGGAGTGTTGCCGGTTGCGGCTGTAATCAACGTGGGCGAATATCTCCCGCAGCGTGCGGGCGTAGGCGTCGGAGGTCATAGTATAAGCATGGGGAGTAACTGCTATGAAAAAATAGAACACGGATGAACACAGAAAAACACGGATAATTCAAAAAATCTGTGACCGAAGGCCGTGTCAATCCGCGTCCTCGTCTTTCATCGGTGTCGGCGCGGGCTCGCCCGCCGTTGGACTGTTCCGTAAATAGGCTCTCCTACGTCATTTCGAGGGAGCGCAGCGACCGAGAAATCCCCTTGCTAACGAGGAGATTTCTCCTCCCTACGGTCGTCGAAATGACGTAACAAGGGATTTTCATCCGTATCGGTGCGGGTGCGCCCGCCGTCGGACTGCTATGAAAACAGAATGATCGCTGGTTGCTGAAGGTTGGCAAAGCCCGCGTCGGGCTAGTCTGCAACGGGCGTGATGCGTAATGCGTAAAGCGTGAGGTCGTCACGCATCACGTATCACGCATGACGTCTCTCCTACGTCATTTCGAGGGAGCGCAGCGACCGAGAAATTCCCTTGCAGGCGTGGGGCTTGCGCCTAAAGAGCCCGAGTTATGAATGTTCACAAATTAAATCGGCAATAGTGGCGTTTGCCACGTCCGCCCGGCGATGAAGTCGCCGGGCTACAAAACAGCGCCGGATAAATCCGGCAAGCCCCGCAGGGGCGCTGTTTCTAGCCGGGGGACTTCATCGCCCGGCGCTGGCCGCGGGTGCGAAGCGCCCCGGGCCTATGACCGGATTATTTTGTCAATGTTCATTACTCGGCCAGTGATGCAGCGAAAAGGGGAAGTTATTTCTAGACGCTCACTAAAAAAACTTTGCAAACCAGCGGCTCCCTCCCCTGCAAAGGAGCAAAGCGACTGGCGGGGGAGGGCCGGGGCGGGGGGCAGGTTCAGCGGCCAAGGCTGCAAAACTGACGAACGCTGCCTTGAACGTTGGCTCAGCAGGCCTACTTTAGTAGTACAGGGAGGCGTAAGTCATTGGGCTGCTTGCGCTTGCGCCCAGCCGGATATGTGATCCGGCGGGTTGAGCTGGAGAAGTGCGACGGATCGCACATCCGGCGCGGCGCATCATGAGGGTGAACAGCCCATTTTATCCTAGATGGTCGCCTAACGACAAAGCCCTACAGGCCTAACTCTCGCTTTACAATGGCCAGATGTCCCAACGCCCGATGGATGAGAGCCTGATGCGCTGGTTTTTGAATCCAGGCGGACGCGCCCGAGGGATGCGGCAGGGGGATGACGATGCGCCCATCGATTTGATACCGGGCGCCGATGATATCCACCAGCTTGCGATTGCGCCCGAAAAAGCGCTCGATGGCCATCTTGCCCACAGGCACGATGACCTCCGGATCCACCAGCATCAGTTCCGCCTCCAGCCAATCGGCGCAAAGCTGCTGCTCTTTGCGCGAGGGCGCGCGGTCGCCCCGCCCCGATTTGTTGGGGCCCGGAAAGCACTTGGTCACCGAGGTCATGTAGAAATTTTCCCGGAATTCCTGCTCCTCCCATCCCACCTGACCCAGCCAGCGGAACAGGCGTTTGCCCGCGCTGCCGCTAAAGGGCTTGAGGGTCTCGTTGGCCTCCACCTTGCCCGGCGCCTGACCGATGAGCATGAGCCGGGCGTCGGCGCTGCCCGAAAAGATGGGCGGACCCTGGATGGGAAAGCCTGCCAGCGCGCAGCGCTGACAGGCCCGTATTTCTCGTTGGATGACGGCGAGTTCGTCGGACATTGCGCTTTTACTCGCCTCCCCAGGCGAAGGGATAGCGCAGGTACAGCTCCCGCCCGGGCGCATACACCTCTTTGGCCAGGGGCTGGGCGCCGCCTTTTTCGTAGAGGACCATCATAAACAGCGCGCCGGCGTCATTAGCACTGGTGTCGAATTTCATCTGCGCGCCGCCGCCCTTGCCGGTGGGAATGTCGGTGACGTCCACCAGTTGGAATTGCACCTCTCCGTTGGCCTCGCCCGTGCTGCGATAGCGGGCCAGCGCGTAGGTGGTCTGCGGCTTGAGCCCGCTGATGCTGGCGATGACGGGGGTCCCGGGTTTGGGCGAACGCGCTTGCACCACCAGATGCGGCGATGTCGCTTTTATCACCTTGAAGGCGCCGTTGAACTTCTTGCCGCCGCCTCGAATCTTCACCCGGTAGACGCCCAGCTTCTCGTTGTTCAGCGCATACCAATGCGCGTCGGCCACGCCCTCGTCATTGGCCCGAACGGTCAGCTTCACATTCCCACCCTTGGGCGTGGTGACCGAGACGATGAACTGGGTGTTGGGCTCGAAACCGTGCATGAGCATGTACGTGTAGGTCGCCCGCTCGATGACGTCGGGCATCATGCAGATGGCGGGCGCGTCCGCTTGCGCGTCGGGGCAGGTGGGCGGGGCGCTGTTGTCGGCGGGGATGCTCAGTGTGGCGGG
>JALWDV010000322.1 GCA_027036755.1 Anaerolineae bacterium | reverse complement strand
ACATATAACCAATACATCATCTAAATCCATTTTGCTGACGTCTACATAATAACGGGTCAATATATATTACCGGCTCTGGTCAATTCTGTAATGTGATTGCACCATTTGACACGAAACGATTGTGTCGTATACATTACACAAAGAAATCGTGCAACAGGTGGACATATATTTTTAGATAATAATATTTTGAAAAGTTTTACATATTGGACACGGTCAAATGCCTTGCTTGCGTCAATAAGTGTTATATATATATATATATATATATATATATACATCACTCTCATTATTGGTATACAATTGTGTCACCTCATTCACTACAAACGTCCATTGGTTGGTCGAGTGGTCTTTTTTAAATCCATACTGTAAGTCTGATGTGTCAAATGCTCTGCTACAATTAACAAGCAGTATATTGTCTAAAAGTTTTCCTAAAATGTTACTGAGAGTAATAGCATGGTAATTTTCAGAGTTATTAATAGATTTACGTTTATTTTTTAGGTATTGGTACTAAAGTGGATATGAGAATGTAATTTGGAACACACGTGTGTGATAACATGGCACCAAACAACAGTGACAAATATGAATATGATTTTGGTGTACCATTGATAACATGATCAGAAACATTACCCCTATTGACAACATGTTTGCCGCGCTTAAGTTTAGCGACACCATCAGTAACATTGGCCATAGTTATACAATTTTCCTTGCAAGGTTTCACAAATGTATCATGTGCAAGAATCTGATGATCAATATCGAGCTTCAGAGTTGCCATCTGGTGTTCATCATAAGAAACACAATTATATAACTTGTTATATTTCTCGTGGAATAACGAGCCAATTGAATCGACATCTCCAGCACTATCAACAGCAGTGGGGAAACAGGATTTATCAACTTTCATTTTCCTAATACTGGCCCCAAATGCATAATGGCCACATTTCGGGTTTAGAAAGTTCTTTAAAGTTCGATACGGCAGTAGTCACTTTAAATGACTTAAACTTGGCATTATGGTTAGACACACAGTTAATGGACTCAATGTTGACACCCATGTCGCTTATATGCTGACGCATCATCTCAGTTGTTGTTTCAGATGCTACACGATATATGAAGGCATCACGCCGTGGTTCTGGAGCACCTTGGATGCTGCCAGCAGCGCGTTAGCCTTGCACAATCCGTCTACTGCGATTTTCCTGTCGGCGGATTTTCTTGGTGACATGTGACGACTGATGAAATTCTTCATTACCTGCGTTGGCGTTACCTATAAAACTAGCGGCATCTAGCCTGTCTACTTGGGCTGCGGTGCTGGTGGGCGA